>JBEBTM010000318.1:0-5626 GCA_040393745.1 Thermogutta terrifontis
CTGCTCTATCCCGCGATGTGCGTTTGGTTAATTTTATTATTCAATAATTCATTTTTTCTTGTAAAAACCTTAAAACAATGCTAACGGTTTTAGAATTTTTAAATGCTGGGCTTTAAATCGCCAAAAAAGAGAAACCCCAAAGCGCACGGAGAACCCGGCTTTACAGAAAGTCCTAAATGTAGGCCTTGATGGGGGCGAGCTGGGAAATGTCTTTGCAGACAAATACTGGTATCAAGGGAGCGACCGAATCAAGTAGGCAATAAGAAAATCTGTTGTCGGTACGACTCATTCACAGCCTTGTTCGTAAAGAAACAAGCCCCAGCTTTCGGGATTTATTTTATATTGAGTTTCTCAAAAGTCAACACGCAAATGCAGAAAAATTCAAAAACAACAACATCATGTGCAATTCGGTGCATCTTTATTCAATAATCTCTTCGTCGTTCGAAGGTCTCGGCCACACAGACGAAAAGAGCGTTTCGACAAAATTGCCGTAATGACCGCATGTAACTCCCATAATCGCTTCAACCGCCGATTTGACCATTATGGAAAAACGCTCGCCGTATAAATCCTGGCGATCGTTCTCCACTTCCACCACGAACGAATCGCCTGCAACAGCAATGACTTCGGCGCCTTGTCGGATCAACTCGTAGGCAACCGCCCGCCGGATATCGTCGGCCAACTCTTGCCAGTCAAGGTAGGGTTTTTCCAGTTCGAAAATAGGCCGCCCCGGTTTTCCCGTCGTGCTGGTCGCGTTCGTTCGAAAAAAGAATTCATACGCATCCTTACCCCCGCTTTCAGTCGAGATGTTTCGTGTCAGAAGAGGTTCCCGGCAAAAATTGAGTACGTAGTTGTTCCACACTTCCTGATGAGCCTCTTCGTCATCACCTCGGATTGCATTTCGAATCGTCGCCCGCCAACCGGCGCGTTGAAGCAAAGGATCGTCGGTATCATCCATTTCCGTCGAAGCATACACGATTCGCCCATCGACCAACAACGCCGCTTCACGTAAGTCCGGCAAGTAATCCGGATCGTCACGGTCGCCTTCCCAGACGGGATACGGATCAATTCCGCATTTTGGCAAAAGAGTGAAAAGGAACTCATTCACGTATTTCCAGTGATATGAACTTTTCAGGGCAAGAAACATGATGTATTCCTTGATCCATCGGTCACGCTGCTCTTCACTGTCAAAATGTGAGTTCAATTGCGGAAAACGATGGCATAAATCCTGATAAGTCGCTTGGATCGAATAGCCTCGGATATGGTCATGGACGATTGCTTCCGACAATCTCAAGTAGAGATCGTTTTCACGTAGCCAATTCGGAAGAGACGCCTCATGTTCCTGAACGTACCGTCCGATGGAATCATTTAATGAAAGTGATGGCGCGACATTGTTCGACCGGTTCCATGAAGGCCGACGCTCTCTGGTTGACGATCTCCGAGGTACAAGAAATCGAAGTGCCGCTGCCAGAAAACAGTCCCGCAATCTCCTTGTCGTCCCGAAAAAATCGTAGATCCGAAACAAAGACGGATTGTTCCACGTCTCCGCCGGCATGAAAGTGGCGTTGCCGACTGAGACCATGTTGTCCGCACAGATGCAAACACGGCGCCCGGCGATGTTTCTTTCCAAGGGTTCGTCATTTCGCGGAACCATAGGGAAAGGAAAAACCGCATCTGCGGCTCGTACACCTTTTGCCGCCGCAATCAAGTCGCGTAGCGGACCTTCAGGTTCCAAAACACCTCCGTACTTGAAAAGGCTGTCGTACATGGAAGCCGTCGCATGAAGATAACAGAGAATGTCGAAATTCCGAATTCGAAGCTGAAGGAAGATTCTTCCTGCTTCCGCCTCGAATAACGGACGAACGTTCACCTGCCTCTTTACGAAGCCGATGATATCCGACTTGAAGTAAGGCACGGAAACATAAGGGATTGTTCGATTCTCTTGCCCCCAGTGATGAGCGATTCTACATGCGACATGATAATCCGCCCAATCACGAAGCGGGCCGATAGCCGGTATGCTGTCGTCCCAATGGTTGGGATCAAGCGACGCGTGACGTCCGGTTCGGCTCAGAGGATACGATCGCTCGTGACGAACGCGGGCTTGGTTTTGCTCGCGGCGATTCGCATCGCTTTCATTTTGACGCACGGAGCTCAGTCGGTCCCACAGTTCTACGAGCTTAACGGAGGTATTTGTGCTATACCGGGGAGCCCCATCGGTGTTGGAATGAACCGCATTATCAGGATACCATGTTCGCAAATCGTTGTTACGAATGATTCTCCGGCGAATCTCATTGCTTGCATACTGCAACTGATGCGATTGCGCCGTGAATCGATGCTGTTTCCGTGTCAAATAGCCTGCCGCGATCGCACCTTGAACATCAAGGCCAATACAGGCGGGACCGTATTGTTGCCATCCCCGAATCAAGTGGATGAACAAATGCAGTCGCTCCTTGTAATGAAATTGTCGAGCAAGAATCCGTTCCGGCGGTTCAATATACTGTGATTCCGGCGGCGGATTGGCGAAGATCATGCTCCCGGCAACATCGTTTTTCAGGATCGGCAAATTTTCCACCAGACGAGTGAACTGCCCTAAAAAAATATCAGCTAGAGCTTCGTGTGATGGTTGATTGGAAGAAATATGATACAATCCCAGCAAACGTGGCACATCCGGGAAATCGACGGCACGGCCTTCGATCGCCCATACGAGTCGCTGTTCAAGCAGGCCGACATCCCAGAGAGAATAGGTGTCGGTCAGCTGCCATATCACGTTTCGACAGTCGGTATTTTCACCAACCATTCGCATCGCCGCATTGTGAACATCGACGGCGTTATGGCACAAGAATTTGAATCCGGCTGCCAAAGCAGGCGTAAGCGATCTACTCAAAACATCTGCTTGTGAAATCTCCTGATCGCCGATCCGAAGAATGGTTTCGCCATTCTCATGACGACCAACGGAGATAGGCACGCAATTCCGAATCATCCTCCGAAAGTCAGGAATATCATAATCAAGATACTCCCGTGTAAAAGCGGGAGTATCGATCGGATAGGCGTAAATCGTTTTATCCGAACTCATGTCAGCCGATCTCCCTCATAATGTTTTTGGCGATTTTGGCGTCTTTTTCGGCGTAAATTTCCGTCGTCACCGCCGAATGGTGCCCGAGGATGATCTTCGCCGCCTCCAGTCCATAGGTCTCGCGGATAAAGGTCGCCGCCGTGTGCCGAAGTTGGTTCGGCGTCCAAACCGGGACTTCGGCTCGGAGGCAACCGCGTTTCACGGCTCGGCAATAGGTTTCGTCGTCGTAGCACTCGCGAGGACTGCGATCGTATTTGAACTTTTCCGGTTTTTGAGAAGGGGTTTTACGGCGGCGAGCCCGCAAGGCCGCGACGACTTCGCGTGGACTGAACAAATAGGTGTCGTCCGGTCGGTCAAGCCAGGGAGCAAGCTCCGCTTGACAGGCCGGGCCGAGGTAGATTTTGCGGGAAAGATCATGATGTTCCGTTTTATGGGCTTGTGGAACATAAGTCCAGACCTCGTCGGAAAAATCGATGTCGCACTTCCGCATGATCGTCACTTCGTCCGGACGCATCGCCGTATGAAGTTGGAGGGTCGCCATCGTCGCCAACTGCGGCGGGAGATGGGGCAGTGTCGCGTCGACGATCTCCTTGGCAACCGGCGGGATTTTGCCGTATTCGCGGACACGGACTTCCCGGCCCTTTCGAAGCTGCTGAACGGCGAGGAGGGCCTGATGAACCTCGACAGGAACCAGTTCTTCCTCGACGCCCCAACGAAAGAGGTTTTTGATGATCGAGACGTGATTGTTCACGTACCCTCGCGTGTATCCCGTACCCTCTTTCGTACCATCGGCGATCATCTTCTCCCGAACCAGCTTGAACCGCTTGGAGCCGAACTCGTTGACGGGAGTGTTACCGTAAAGTTCATGGAGCGGACGCAGGGCGATCCGGATGTGGTATTGGCGGTCAGAAGGTTTACCGTCGCGGTCGACATAGAAAGTCGGGACGTGCTTGGTCATGTACCGGGCGATCAGGTCGTCGACGCTCGGCCAAACCTTTCGAGAATCTGGAACGCGAGCGGTACTCGTTCCGATGGAATCGATCCAATGCTCGGCGAGAAGGCGGGCATATTCCTGCATGCACTCGGGGGAACCGAAGGGAACTCCAGTGATGTAGTGATCTTTTTTGTTGATCCGGACACGCCCGCATTGACGCGGGGCATAGTACGTGAGAGACGGTGCTTTCTTGGATTTTGGCATAATGCAGCTCCTGTCTGGGGTAAAAAAAGTGGTACATGTACCACCGTTTTTCAACCAGTTTTGCTGCACGCCAGACCGTCTGGCGGTATCCTAATACCGGATTCAGCTTAGACTTATAAAAAATGGGCGACACGGGATTCGAACCTGTGACCTCTGCCGTGTGAACGATTCTGCACAATAATTTAGAGGAGTGCAAAAATGCTTTGATTTCAATAGTTTACACTATTTTCGATGCTTTGTCAAACACCATTATACCCGTTATTTTACCCGCTTGTTTTGTAGGGTTTTACGGGTAGTCAAGAAGAATCGCGGGTAGTAACCGGGTAGCCGATAAAGGTTTTGGGTTTGCGCCATGATGTTTTGGCCTTGCGTCGTTTGGCTAAAATGGGTAGAATTCCAGTCCCGTCATGCAATTTTATCGGTTCAAGGATGAACCGTGAGGCGGAAACTCTAAATTATCAATATCTTACGGAAGTTCAAGGATGAACAAAACCGGTATCAATGAGGCGAGAATCAAGGAAGCCGCCAATCTCATCTGGGGAATCGCGGACATTTTGCGCGGCCATTTCAAGCAACACGAATACGGATCGGTCATTCTGCCGTTTATCGCTCTACGGCGTCTGGACATGATTTTGGAGCCGACGAAGGAAAAGGTTCTTGCGGAATATAAGAAAAACAGGTCGAAATCCGCCGATGCTTTGGAACTGATCCTCAATCGTATTACGAAGGTCAAATTTCATAACCGCAGTCGGTTTACATTCGATGACTTGGTTCGGGATCACACGAATATCGAAGACAATATCATCGATTACATCAAGGGGTTTTCGCTTGAGGCTCAGGATATATTCGAAAATTTCAAGTTCGATGAAATCGTCCGTCTCTTGGGAAAATACAATTTGCTCTTTATGATCGTGGCACGTTTCGCGAGCGCGGGAGAAGTCCTGCGCGATGTTACCACGATTGAAATGGGATACATCTACGAAGAATTGATCCGTAAATTCGCCGAAGCAAGCAACGAAACGGCGGGCGAGCATTTTACTCCCCGCGAAGTGATTCGCTTGATGGTCAATCTGCTTTTTGAAAACGATGTCAAAGCGTTGACCAAGGGCGGTGTCATCCGGACTCTTTACGATCCCGCCTGTGGAACGGGTGGGATGTTGGCGGAAACGGAACAGTATTTCCGTAAAATCAATCATGGCGCACAAATCCGCCTCTATGGTCAAGAGATCAATCCGGAATCGTATGCCACCTGTAAAGCGGACATGCTCATCAAGGGACTCGACAAGGACGCCGACCGCATCCAACTCGGTAATACCTTTACGGAAGACAAGCACCGGTCGGAAACGTTTCACTACATG
>JBEBTM010000319.1:0-5618 GCA_040393745.1 Thermogutta terrifontis
CTAAAGGTGTCGCCTGAAGGCGAGGGTTTTAGACCCATCGTCGCGACAATAAACGACGCAGGAACAAAACGTCGTTGCCGATCTTGAGCGGATCGTCGGCAAGGGGCTCCAGCCTCACCGGCATGAGGTTCTCATCGTCATAGATGACCTTCGGTCCCGTGGTTTCGATGACGGTGTAAATCAGTTGGAGCCCGTGCATCAGTTTCAGGTTTTTGCTGCTCAACGCCTTCTCCAGATACGGTAGCGACTCGTAACGATCCTTGATCCGCGCAGGATGGAGACTGGTCCAACCGATCGTCAAGCAAGGCCCGAGAAGAATGTCGACCGTATTGTCAAGATCATCGGGATCAAGCAGGAATACGGCTTTTCGCATCCGCAGCGCCAGTTCCCAAGCTCCCACAGCGTCCAGCGCGGCAGCGTCCTTCAAGAACTGTTTCTTCTGTTCGGCCGCATCGAAAGACGTTTTTCCGTTCGATGAATCCGTTCGATTCAAAATGCCTTGAGCGACTCTCGTGGCCAAAAACGGTCCCAACTCGGCGGCAATAACGCCGTTTTGTTCGAACGTTTCAAGGGTCGTTTCCACGTCCTTCAGGTCGATTTTGAGTGAAAAAAGCTGCGGTTTCTCACGATCCTGTACGTTCGTTTTCATTTCCGCGACGATTTCTCCGGATACCTTGAAAGCGACGAGTCGGTTCTTCACCGATCCCGCACCGGTCAAGGCGTGTTCGAGCAGGATATGGTCGATTTCCTCGAAAGTGACCACCGCGACACCGTCCCGCAGGAGCAGTGAGCGGGTCAACAGGTCGGGTAATTCCCTTTGAAGGTAATCGAATGACCGGTCGAAGCTTTTCGAAACGAAATAGGACACCGCCACGACGGCCTTGATACCGTCGGCATAACGTCGATTTACGGTTTTGAGCAGGACCGCAACGGCATCGCAGGTTCTTTTAAGGTCACCGCCTTCGACTTCTACGGTCGACTGGAAGAGCGTCAAGCCGAATTTCGTGTCGAGGACGAACAGTTTATTAGGTTCGGCAAGGACGACGAGCCGGTCGGCCTTGAGTATTTTTCCAAGTTGCAGCCGGGTTTCGACCGCCTTTTCACCGAACAGTCCCGCGAGTTTCATTTCGTTGAGAGCCGCCTGGACGTCATTGCGCTCGACCAACGAAAAGTCCGAGGACAGCTTGCTCGTCAGCAGATCGACCAAGGCTTTTTGCTTGTCCGTTTGCGATGCGACCAAGGCCCAGCGTATCGTCGACGGAGTTTCGGCCGCCGAAACGAAAAATGTCGGAATTCCAAGAGATAAAACGGCCAAGCCGATGATGACATGCGTCAGTAATCGCGTCGTCATTTTTTTCGAAACGTAAGAAAAAGAGTTTGGGACAATCGCCGACACGCAATCCGCCCCGGCGACGGGAATTGTTCGTTGAATCTCCAGATCCCCGTCCGCGCGGAGATGACAAGGCGTTCTTGCATTTCAGTTATTTGACGAGTTTCGGAATCATACGTTCGGCTAATGCGGCGCCGGCCTGTTGCAAGGCATTTTTCGCGGCGATCGTTTCGGTCACATCCACGGCGACCGTCGTCTGTCGATCCACGGCGATGATCTTGCCCGTGGCCCGGTCGATCGCCTTGAGTTCGACCCGGGCCTTGACCGAAACCATGTTGCCGATCGGCATGCCGCGTTCGCTGAACGCTTCGCCGAGGAGTCGGACTTCGGCATGACTTTTATCGCCCATTTTTTTGTCCAATAACTCGAAGCCGAGTTCTTTGGCAAACACGGAAAACTCCGTTTCCGCGGCCGGATCGACGACGGCCCGGCTCAAATGGGCCTCCGGGATGTCGACGAGAATCGTCGGTAATTTCTTCCCTTCGATTCTTTCTTTCAGCACGGAAATACGATTATCCCGGGTCAGGGGCTTGGTGACGAGTTTTTCGCCCTGCTCCAAAATTGTCTTACCGACGTCCGCGGCCAACTTCTCGGCCATGCCGTCGATGCCTTCCTGCACGCTTCCCTTGACGGAGACGCCGAGGACGCGGGTCGTTTCCGTTCCGATGATTTTGGCGACAAGGTACTGCGTGCCGTTGGCCCGGACGACGCTGCCTGACACGAGGATCTTTGCCCCGACGATCTGGCCCACCCGGGCGGCCGTGTCCGGGTTCACCACGCCGGACAAGCCCAGTTCCTGTTCCTTGAGCACCGTGTCGAGGTCTTCCCGGTCGACCAACACGATCCCCGGATCGACCGCCAGTTTCGCGAACAGGATATCCGAAACGATTTTTCCTTGATCGGCGACTTCACGGCTACGTTCGGTGAACGGCAGTACCGCCACGGGGTAAACGGCCCGGCCTTCGTTTGCGTTCGATTTCACGACGTCGTCGGCAAAAACGCAGGCGGACAAAAACGCCGCGAGCAACACGGATGATAAAACGGTTTTCATTGGCTTTCTCCTTTTTCGGACAGTTTTTCGATCAACGATTTGAAATAATACCGGGTTTCCACTGAATGTTTCCAGCGGGACGGTTGAAAGCGTTTGTCGAAAACGATTCGTCCCCGAGTTTGCGCGACGTTCTTCCACGGGTCTGGAAAACGGACGTCCAGGATCGTCGGTCCGCAATGGGCGCCTTTGAAATTCTCCTGCGTCAAGGTCGCTTCCGTGAGCATGAGTCGTGACGTTTCAGCGCTTAAAACCCAGGCGATTTCGGGATTGCGCCGGGAACGGTCCGGGAACAGATAATGTTCGTCGTCGGCAAGAAGGAACGAGACGATTTCGGGTTTGAAATCGAGCGATACCTTTCCCTTCGGGGCGGCGACGAGAATCCGGCGTCCCTCGCCGGCTTTTTCGAACAAAATCTCGGACAATCCTTTTGTGGCTTCAAAATCGACGTCCTCGCCGACGAGAAGTACGCCGCTTTTCACGGCGATGATATTTTCGAAACTCGAAAGCCGGGTGAAGGGTATGCCTTCGTTTTTCAGCGTCTCGGCCGTTTTCCCCTCCGGATCGTAAAGCGAAATCGGATGGGCGGCGAACCAATGTTCGCGGTCTTCAAACGGGTCCGGCGCAGCGATGACGATCTTGTAAACCGGCTTGTCGTCGAGTAGCAGTTCGGTTTGAATGCGAACGCCGGGTTTGAGCGGCGGAAGCGTCAATTTCAGGATCGCCGGATTTCTCGTCTGGAGGGCGGGTTGCAAAATCCGGGCCGTTCCGCCGTCGAGAATCCGATGGCCGTAACGCAGTTTCCAGGCGCCTTCCGAATAAACATGGCAGGTTTCGGTTTTGCCCGCTTCGAGCCAAAGGACCGGGAGTTCTTCGGCGAATACCGAAACGAAAAAGAGCGACCAGAGCGTGATGGCGAGGATCGATGTTTTCATGGGCTCGTTGTCGGGATTTTGTTACATGACGGAAACGAACACGTCGAAGCGGTCGCCGTTTGAGTTCAAGTGCAGGGCCTGCGTCCTGTCGGGAACGGCGACGATTCCCGTTTCGGCCGTCTTGTCGATGCCGAGGTCCAGCAAATAGAGCGACTTTTCGAGCGGATAAATCCAGAGGAACATCCGGTGGCCGCCGAGCTCGATTTCGTGCAGTTTTTGCTCCTCGGCGAGCAGTACGGCATCTTCGAGGAATTCGACCGCAGACTCCGAACCGGCGATTCTCCAGAGTACCAGGACTGAAACGCGAATCGGCTCTTTGGCGGTTTCGACCTCATTTTGCGCCGTCTCGACATTCGCGGGAACGCCTGGCATTCGATCCGGTTGCAGGAACAGTACGAACAGGATCGTCGCCACAGCAATTCCGAGGCCCGCCGAAACGGCGATAAATGTTCTTTGGCGACACGGAATGAATCGCGATCGTTTTTTCACAGGCGTTAGCGACTCGTCGAAAACGTTTCGCAGGATTTTCTCCCGCTTCGTTTCGTCCGGCAATCGGTCCATCGACCATTCGCGGAATAATTTGTCTAAGAGATCGTCTTGCATGAGGTCACTCAAATATATCTTTGGAGGCGGTCTTTCAGGATTTTCCTGGCTTTGTGAATGCGCCAATGGATGTTTGCAACGTTGCAACCTTCCACTTTGGCGGCCTCTTCGGGCGAGAGCCCCTCAACGACCGTCAGCAGCATCGCGGCCCGCAACGCCGGGGAAAGTTCTTCAATGGCGGCGCCGATCAGGGATTTCAATTCGTTCGCTTCCGAAGAATGCCGAACCTGATCGGCAATGGCTTCGGCAGTTTTCACATCGACAGTCGGCAGGTTTTTTTTCGACGTTTTCCAAAATCGACGGACGCGATTCAAAGCGATTCGGTAAACCCACGTCGAAAAAGACGATTCACCGCGAAAACGGTCGATATTCCGGACGACATTCAGGAGCACGTCTTGAACGAGGTCGTCGACGGCATCTCCGCTTCCGATCATGGAAGCGACGAAACGATAAACGGGACCGACGTTTCGACGGACAAGCTCTTCGAGCAAGTCCGCATCATTTGATCGCCGGAATCGTTCAAGAAGTTCGTCGTCATTCATTCCGTTGATCTTGCTGATATGTTACCGTCCAAGGCGATTTCACGATCATCTTAACTTGGTTCAAGCTCTCGCCAACGTCACAACATGCGCATTAGTCACCGGCGAAAGTTATTTCGATGAGTTGTCGAACGAGGGCCAACCTCATATGCGTTGAAAAAACTATTCTTTTCACCGTTAGATACGTTATACGGCGAAATCTTTGCAAGAATTTCAAGGAGCGGCATGACTCCCCAGAAACGACAGCCTTGGAATGGACGGCGAAGAAAATCAAGAACGCTCGAACTTTCGATTCGGCCGAACCGCGTAAGCCGAGATGAAATACGATAATCATGTTTACGGTGGGGTTCGGCGTCGTCAGGGCGAAGGTGGAACATCCCCGGCGGAAGCGGTGAAGAGCGAAATGAACGCCTCCGGATGAATCGTCTCGGCAAGAAATCGGACCGAATTGTCACCGAAAACGAAATTCGCCCCGCCGACATGGAAGGCGTAAATCTCGTTGTTGTTCGTGCAATTGAAGAGCTGCATCCCACCCGACCCGCAGGATTCCAAAATGTAAAACGGCGACAAATTGCTCGCCCAATCGGCCCCGGTGAGCGGTCGGGTTTTCGGCGAAACCGAGACTTCACGGCGACCCTGTTCGTAACGAAAAGGTCGGGCCGCGCACTCGGCGAACAGGATCGTATTCGAAAGTCCGTCCGTGACCGATTCCGCAGTGACGGTCCAGGAAACCATCGTACTCGTCGACGTTACAGGATTGTAAATATTCACCAACGGCGGTTGGAGCATG
Source organism: Thermogutta terrifontis (assembly GCA_040393745.1). Lineage (GTDB taxonomy): Bacteria > Planctomycetota > Planctomycetia > Pirellulales > Thermoguttaceae > WRKP01. Next base: position 5,306 of record JBEBTM010000319.1, read on the forward strand.
CCCCAAAGACTGCTGCGTTGCGAAACGATGCCATTATCGAAGAGCGGCTTGATTTTGCCCTCGCTCCGCTGGATCTGTTCCGCAACGGCGTAATCGGAAACGAAATACTCGCTGTTGCCGTAATGGGAACGCCGGGGGGAATCGGGACAGTGATAAATCGGCAAATGAATTTGCGTGGCCGCATCGTTGAGCGTGTCGTTCCAATCGACGGTGAAATCGATCTGCTGGTAAAGAGCCGCCTGCTCCAGTTGCGGCAGAATGAACGATAGGATATGGTGCTTGACCCGCTGGTATTTGTCGTTAGAACTTTCAA
>JBEBTM010000320.1:0-5580 GCA_040393745.1 Thermogutta terrifontis
ATCCCGGGCCACGTCGATGGGTGCCACACCGAGCTCCCCTGCCCTGCCCGCAAGTTTTTTGACCGTCGTTTTGCCGATTCCTCGTGCGGGCTCGTTGATGATCCTTGCCAGCGAAACCGTGTCCGACGGATTATAAACGACGCGCAGGTACACCAGAATGTCCTTGACTTCCTTGCGGTTGAAGAATTCGAGCCCGCGAATGAGTTGGAACGGCACGCCCGCACGGCGCAGGGCGTGCTCCAGATTTCGTGACAAGGCGTTCATGCGGTAAAAGATCGCGTAATCGCTGGGCTTCCGGCGGCCCGAGCGGATTTCCTCGGCGATTTCCCGGGCGATGGAATCGGCTTCTTCGTACTGGTCCAGGCAGCGAACGAGTCGGACAGGCTCGCCCGGCGGGTTATCGGTGACGAGCTTTTTCTCTTTACGGAAGCGGTTGTTTTCGATGACCGCGTCGGCCACGGCCAGGATTTGCGGCGTGCTGCGATAATTCTGTTCGAGCCGAATGACCGTGACGTTGGGATAATCCTTTTCGAAGTCGAGAATGTTCTTGATATTCGCGCCCCGCCAGCCGTAAATCGATTGGTCCGGATCACCCGTCACGGCCAGGTTCGGATGGTCGATCGACAGGGCTTTGGCGATCATGTATTGGACCGTATTAGTGTCCTGGTATTCATCGACGAGCACGTACCGAAAGCGGTTATCCAGCGTTTTCCGGACCTCGGCGTTTTCCCGAAGCAGCGTGGCGACATGGAGCAACAGGTCGTCGAAATCGACCGCGTTGGCTCGGCGGAGTTCGTCCTGGTAGGCGGGGTACATCTCTTCAACGAGTTTCCCCAGCAAACTGCCGTCGCGGGCCACGTAATCGCCGGGGAGCACTTGATTGTTTTTGGCCCAAGAAATCGCAGCGGCGACCTTCTGCGGCGTCACGCCCGGCGGGTACGCGTTTTTGTCTCCCAGTGTTTTCAGCAGGGCCAGACTTTCGTCGGTGTCGTAGATCGTGAAGTTCGGCTGGAGCCCGACCATATCGATGTAACGTCGCAGAAGATAGGCGCAGAATTTGTGAAAGGTTCCGATCCAGACGAATCGGTCGGGCGCAAGAGTTTCGAGCCGGCGTTTCATTTCGTCGGCGGCTTTGTTTGTAAAGGTCAGCGCGACAATCTGGGCGGGCCCCACGCCCTGATGGAGCAGCGCCGCGATGCGATGCGTGACGACCCGGGTCTTACCGGAGCCGGGCCCGGCAAGCACGAGCAGCGGCCCGTCCTTGAAGCAAACGGCCTCGCGCTGCGGAGCGTTCAGACCTTGGAGAAGATAATCGGGAATCTGTGACATTGTTTCAAATCTTGCATACCATCGAACATCAGCGCGGAGACATAGCCTTCGGAGCATCAGCCCAAAGGTTTGGGGATATCCAAGTCGGTGTCGGAAATCATTTCGCCTTTGTCGTTCCACTCCATTTGGCGACCGAAAAGCCTTTCCTTCACGATTGTTTTATACGTGGCCGGGTAGCCGGTGGGATGGAACGTGATCTCCAAACCGCTCGCCCGCCGGTTGCGGTCGGTGCCGACGTCCTTCAAACTCAACTTGGCCGTCTTCGCCGTTTCGTGACCCGTAAAATTGGAGTCGAATGTGATTTCTCCTTCGACATATTTTTGCAAACGAAAATATTCGTCATATACCATGAAGTAGCCGATGACGCGGAAGTTTTCGAGATGTTCGACGCCGACAAAGGCGACGTTTTTACCGCAATAAGAAATGTGAGCGTTCAATCGCATGATGCCGTCATCCAAGCGGAGGGTGGCGGCATCGACATCGAATATCGAGTTTTCCGCAAGAGGAAGGGGATCCCCGGCGACAATCGCCCTGTGATACTCGTCAATTTTCGAGAGGTGGTTCCGAACCGTTCTGTCCCTGATACGCTCCGGCAGTTTCAGTTGCCATTCCTTTGGAGATCGTGTCTGGACATCGGTAAAGCCCGCCGCAATGCTGTCGCGAATTTCCTCCTCCATCTGCTGCCGGTTTTCCTGCATCTCTTGAACATCTTTTCGATTCCATTTTCGGTATGTATCGGATAGGATTTTTTCGTTTTCGTCGAATTGGATTTTTCGTTCTCCGCCCAAATCATCAAACGTGAGGCCTCTTAATTGACCAGATTCTTCGATGTTGATCGCTACACAGTCTCCTAGAGAAAACTCTCTATAAAAACCAACAATTCCATTGTTGTGAAATCCAATACTCACATAAGGGGAACGTTTTGGAGATCTTTTTTCAATAACGATCGTACTCAAACGAAATTTTTCTTTTTCAAATTTTCTGTAAAAAAAGGTGAGATTGGTCTCATAATTGGGCACGTTTCGGACTTTTTCCAGGGCGGGCGGGTTGCAGTATTCGTGAAACCCCTTTCCCTTCTGAATTATATCACGCTGACGTTCCATCCGCTTCTTAATGTCGGCATAATTGACTTCGGCGGAAAGTTGCGGGAATTCCGTTTCTGGTTTACTCCCGTTCGCAAAGAACGCAACGGACATGATCGCAATAAAAAGGAAAGCAATGATCCAACCGGCTCTTTTCAGCATAATGTGTCCCCTTTTACGGTTCAACGTTCTTCATGGTTGACCCAAGGTTTGGGGATATCCAGGTCGACATCGGAAATCACTTCGCCTTTGTCGTTCCACTCCATCTGACGACCGAAAAGCCTTTCCTTCACGATTGTTTTATACGTGGCCGGGTAGCCGGTGGGATGGAACGTGATCTCCAAACCGCTCGCCCGCCGGTTGCGGTCGGTGCCGACGTCCTTCAAACTCAACTTGGCCGTCTTCGCCGTTTCGTGGCCCGTCAAATTAGGGTCGAATTCGATTTCCCCTTCGACATATTTTTGTAGGCGAAAATACTCGTCATACACTATAAAGTAGCCGATAGTGCGAAAGTTTTCCGCTTTTTTAACGCCGACAAAAGCCACGTTTTTGCCACAGTAAGAAATGCGAATGTTTACCGGAGCAATCCTCTCGTTAGCGCGAAGAACGGCTTCATCAAGATCGAATACCGGATTTTCCACGAGAGGGTAGGAATCCCCGGCAACAGTCGCCTGGTGAAATTCGTCGATTTTTGACAAGCGATCCCGAACCGTTCTGTCCCTGATGCGCTCCGGCAGCTTCAGTTGCCATTCTTTCGGAAGCCGTTTTTGGATGTCGGTATAGCCCGCCTCAATACTGTCACGGATCTCTTCCTCTATCTGTTGCTGGTTTTCCTGACGCACTTGAATTCTCTTTCGGTCAAATTTTTGGTAGGTATCGGATAAAATCTTTTCATCTTCGTCGAATTGGATTTTTCGTTCACCCAAAAAATCTTCAAAAGAAACATGGCTCAATTGGCCGGTTTTTTCAATGTTGACGATCACATAACGGCCCAAAAGGAATTCTTTATAAAACCCGATTATTCCGTTGTCAAAAAATACGATGTCAACTCCAGGAGAGCGTTTCAGAGACTTTCTATTTACCATAATCGTACTTAAATGAAGTTTTTCCTTTTTTGATTTTCCGTAATTATAATAAAAAGAAAGATTGGTCTCGTAATTGGGCGCGTTTCGGACCCTTTCCAAGGCGGGATGGTTGCAATATTCGTGAAACCCCTTCCCCTCCTGAAGAATATCATGCCGCCATTCCATCCGCTTTTTGACATCGGCATAATTGACTTCAGCAGAAAGTTGTGGAAATTCCGTTTCCGGTTTACTCCCGTTCGCAAAGAACGCAACGGACAATACAACCAAAAACAACAAAACAACGACTCTTTTCATGTTTTTCGTCATGACATCCCCACTTCCCGGTTCAACTTTCTTCATGGTTACTTGAGTTTCTTTTCCAATTCGTTTGGCAATGTTGCCTCCGTCTCGCGTCTTCCTTGTGTCTCTTTGTCCTCCAGCACGACATTGTACTTGCAATCCCCCAGATTCACGCCGGCGGCACTGGCCACGGCCAGGCAGACATTGACGCAATTATTGGAAAAGAGCACATACTCCGGCGCCGTGGTTTTTACGTCGTCGATTTTTCTCAAGGCGGCCGTCGCCTGGTCGATGGTAAGGCCGAATTCCTTGCTCGTGCCATCTGTGCTATCGGGGACTACCAATTTTCCACTTGCATTTGGTGAATCCGAATTTGTGGAGTTGGGCCAGTCCTTAATGGCCTTCAGGAGACTGAGTTTGTTGTCCCGGGCATAATATCCGCAGGATTTATTCACGTAGTCGGACAGGCCCGACGGAACGGAGGATAAGAGTCCGCTTTCCGCACGGACCATGAAGGAAGCATGTCCGACCGTTACTCCTCCCGACGATCCGCCGGACGATCCCTCCCCCAATTGATTGACCGTCGCGTAGTAATAATTATTCTCGGCCGTCGGAGGCGTCAGAGCATTGCCGACGTTGGCATAGACGGCGATTCCCGCCCCGTGCACCGTAAATTCGATGGTTTCACTGGCCGTAAGGACCTCGGCGTAAACATCCTTCATCGTCACCTTGACGGTGAGAGTGACGGTTTTCTTCCCGGATTTATAGGAACGAATAACGGGGGAAACAGTGCCGTGGAATCCGGCATTCTTTTTTTCATACTTCGTCTCTGATCTCATGAAATTGCCATACAACGGGTTGCATGAGACGAAAACCGATTCACTGCCACTGATGACTACGGTATAATCGACCTCCTTGACATCTTTTGAAACATCCTCTCTTCTTGTTTCCGCTACCTTCTCAATCGCTATCTTGAACGTGGCGGTTACGTCATTTTTGGGATTGTTATTGTATATCACCGCCGGATCGGGTGTGGACGCCGGATCACCTTTGGACACCGTCAGCACATATTTCGCCATCTCACCACCCGATACCCACGTTTCGTCCGTTCCCGCATGGAGCGTTTCCTGGCAGCGCGAAACAAAAATACCGACCGTAAAAACGGCGATCCATAATAGTTTTCCGTTCATCTCTCGATCTCCTGTGAAAAAGGTAAAAATTCACCACGTTTGTTTGTCGATGTTTTCTTTCGAAAACTTGCGAAACTCGTCCCAATTCCAATCGCTGTTCCGTGCTTTTTCCCGTCCCAGACGATTCCTGTCCTGCCAGCGGTAATAGATGTACTTCTCTTCCGTAAAGTCTACCAGATCGGCATATCGGTGCAATGAAGCGGCACGCAATATCCTTCCGACATCCGAACGAATCAATTCCTTGTCCCGTTTGTCCAGCCCCGGCGGAACCTTGGGAACACCATCGTCCAAACGGGTCACGGCCCGAACCGCCGCTAAAATGTCCTTGCGGGAAAAACCGTAAAAACGGTCCGGGCTGTTATCACGCAGGCAAAGCAGTCGGTCGAGGGCGTTGATGCTCCACCACCAATATTCGTTCTCGGGATCGTTCAATATTTCCGCCCAGGCCGTCGGAGTACGGGGAGTCGGCGGCGGTTCATGGGCATTGATGGAGGGTAGTTCTCCGACCGGATCAAAGAACACGGCGCTCACGATCGTATTGAAGGAATAATGGGCATCGATTTGAAAATGAACATATTCCCCATCTTTCACGTCGACATAAAATCTCTTGTGAAC
>JBEBTM010000321.1:0-5560 GCA_040393745.1 Thermogutta terrifontis
ATACCGAAAGACGCTAAAAAACGAGCCGCGACCGACAGACGACAGGTCACGGCTTGTTTCGCGCGATCGTCTTGTCGGAACCGTTTCCGCGCTCCTTTACCGACGAAAGCCTTACTCGTACCGCAGGGCTTCGATGGGATCGAGCCTTGATGCCTTCCAAGCCGGGTAGAAACCGAAGATCACGCCGACTCCCACACTAACGGCGACCGCCGCGATGATTGTTTCCACGGACGCCTGCACGGGCCAATTGGCGAACATCCGCACCAGGATCGATGCGCCCCGCCCCAACAATACACCGATCGCGCCCCCCGCCAGGCAGAGAACGACCGCTTCGACCAGAAATTGCCGCAAAATGTGGTAACTCCTCGCACCGACAGCCATGCGCAGGCCGATCTCACGGGTTCGCTCCGTCACGGACACGAGCATGATGTTCATAATCCCGACGCCGCCGACGAGGAGCGAAATCATCGCGACGACCAGTAGCAACGTACTCATGAGTTGCGTCGTGGAAGAGATGACTTTCATCAACTCGGCCATCGTCCGGATTTCAAAGTCGTCTTCGGCTTCCGGTTTGATTCGATGACGATCCTGGAGCAGTTCCGTAATTTGCGTGACGGCTTTTTCGACTTTTGTTCCGCTGACCGCCTTGGCGACGATGAAATCGATGTTCGTAAACCGAACCGGCTGCGGCGTGTCGCTTTCCTGCGTCGCCGTGCGGGAAAGATAAAGCGACGTGGAACCGGGATAGAGCGAGCTGAGAGAATTGAGCGTTTCGGATGTCGAAGACGAATCACCGCTTGCGCTGGAACTCTGGTTCGTGCTGGTGAGAGTGGTGCCGCTGACCCGATACTTGATCGTGGTCCAGGGCGCAAAGACGACGTTATCCTGGTCCATTCCCATCATATTGGCCCCCTTGCGATCCAAAACGCCGACGACGCGGAATGTGACATTGTTGATCCGGATATCTTTGTCGATCGGCGATCCGTTCGGGAACAGTTCCTTTTTCACCGTATTTCCAAGAACGCAAACCTTGTTGCCGTTTCGTACGTCACGATCGGAAAACATTTCTCCCGAAGCGATTTTCCATTCACCGACGTCGAGATAAGCGGGCGTCGTTCCGTAAATATTTTCCGGAACGCAATTTCGGTTGCCCGCGACGAGTTGGACACGCGCCTGGACCAGCGGAGCGACGTTTCCGACCGCCGGACATTGTTTGAGGATTTCCTCGGCGTCCTGGGGGGTCAGTGACAGGGCCGATCCGGTTCCCTTGTTGACGCCTCCCCGACTTGTCGCACCGGAAAAGATGATGATCGTGTTCGCCCCCATGTTGGCGATATTTTTGCGCAACATCTCTTTGGAACCTTGCCCGATCTCCGTCATGGCGATGACCGCGGCCACCGCGATGATGACGCCGAGCGCCGAGAGAATCGAACGCATCTTATTCCGTCGCAACGCTCGCAACGCCGTTCTGAACGTTACGGGAATCAACGCCTTGAAACCTTCCGTCCAGGAATTGTTCGGTGATTCGTTCTCCGGTACCTCAAGACGTTTGAGGCGGGAGCCGGACGCGGAAACCGAAGGCGTATTTTCCCGGGAAACCGACTCATCCGCTTCGATCATTCCGTCCACGATCCGAATCGTGCGGTGGGCGTAAGCGGCAACGTCGGGATCGTGCGTCACCAGAAGGACGGTGATCCCTTCGGCGTTGAGGCGTTGGAACATCCGCAGGATTTCGACACTCGTATGGGAATCGAGATTTCCCGTCGGTTCATCGGCAAGGAGCAGTTTCGGCGAATGGATCAAAGCCCGGCTGATGGCGACACGCTGTTGTTGACCGCCGGACATTTGCGACGGCGTATGGTCGGTACGGCCGATCAAACCGACCCGCTGCAACAGTTCCATCGCCACTTGTCTCGCCTGCCCTTCCGAGGGGCGTTCCAAGGCATAATCAAGGGGCATCATGACGTTTTGCACCGCAGTCGTCCGGGCCAGGAGATTGAAATTCTGGAAGACGAAACCGAGCTTTTCCGTACGGATCAGTGCGCGCTGGTTCGGCGTGAGCTTGCCCATTTCCCGGCCGTCGAGCCAATATTGCCCCGAACTCGCATGATCGAGACAGCCGAGGATGTTCATGAGCGTACTCTTTCCTGAGCCGGACGCGCCCATGAGAGCGACCATTTCGCCCTGTTTGATGCTCAGCGACACGCCGCGAAGAACCGGAACGTCGACTTCGCCCAGGTGGTACGTTTTGCAGATGTTTTCAAGTCGGATCAGGTCCATGGAAAAACAGACTTATAAAGGTGGGTTATTGTTCTTTCGCTTTTTTCTTATTCCTGTCGGGAAATTTCGGCAAAAACGGGTTGCTCGTCTCATCGTCCTGCGCCCCGGCGGAAAATTCGTCTTCGCCGACAACCACGGACAATCCCTCTTTCACGTCGTTTCCGGAAATTTCCGTAACACTTCCATCCGTCGCTCCGACGACGACCGTCAAGGGTTTCACGTGCCCGCTTGGAGTGGCGACCCAAACGCGACCTTCTCCGTTTTCCTTCGCCGGTTTTTCCTCTAAAACCGTTTTGTCGACCGATGGATCAAGCTGCGTTTCATCCGGAGTCCAACGCAGAGCGACGTTCGGAATCAACAGGACGTCCGGTTTCCGTTCAATTTCAAAATGAACGTTCGCCGTGAGGTACGGTAACAGCTTGCCGCTCGCGTTGTCGGTCGTGACCACGGCGGTAAACGTGACGACGTTTTGCGTCATCTGGGCGTTCAACCGAATTTGTGTCACGGTTCCCTGGAATATTTCGTTTTCAAAGGCGTCAACGGTAAACCATGCGGGCATGCCGAGGCGAAGCCGACCGATATCGGCCTCGTTAACCGAAGTCCAAACCTCTATTTTGGTCAAATCCTTGGCGATAAGAAACAGGCTCGGGGCGTTGAGGCTCGCCACGACCGTTTGGCCGACGTTGACGCGGCGTTCGACCACCGTACCGCGAACCGGTGACTTGATCGTGCAATAGCCGAGGTTGATTTTTGCCGTGTTGACTCTTGCCGTGTTCTGACGGATCGCCGCTTTGCCGACATCGACATTAGCGGCGGCCATTTCGTAATCCGCTTTGGCCGTATCGTATTCTGAATCGGATATCGCCTTTTTCGCATAGAGAGATTTGGCCCGTTCCCATTCGCTTTCGGCAAAACGGGATTTCGCTTCAAGTTGTTTCAGATTCGCTTCCGAACTTGCCAATGACGCCTCGGCTTCTTCAACCGCCGCTTCGTAGAAAGTCGGGTCGATGTTTGCCAAAACCGTGTCCTGCTCGACGATGCTGCAATAATCGATGTGTTTTGAGGGAGTGTTCGGGTCCTCGCCGAATTCAACGATCAGCCCTGCGACCTGGGCGCCGACGTTGACGACTTCTTCCGGTTGGAGCGTTCCGGTCGCATTGACGGTCGCAAGGAGGTCACCGCGATTGAGCGTCGCCGTACGCAGATAAGTTCTGGGGGCGGTTGAGGGCTTGTGGACCGTGTAATAAGCCGCTCCTCCGCCGATGCAGATTAACAGCAATATCGCTACCAATTTATTCATGAAAATCTCCGCGTAAAAACGTAACCTGTTTATGATGGGTGTCGTAAAATATTGCGGGCCGCCGAGCAAAAACCGAAAGCGAGGCGCACTCGCTGCACGGGCGGAAAATTAACCGAGTCCACTCTTGCCTTACCTAAACTCGCAACGGTTTTACGGCTCCTCTTTTTGTCAAGTGCTTGGAAAATGCCGGAAGGAAAAAATCCGAACCGGATTGGTGAACTCTCCGTTTCTTCAAATACTTCGCATGCGAACGATACGGCGTGAAGCAGAGGTCGAGTGCTCCTCCCAAAAGTCCCGCGTTCTGATTCCATTCAATGTGGTAAACCCTGCCGAACAGAAAAGGTTCCGCGGAACACATTTTTTCAGCAGGTTTTCGCCAGTAAGTTCTCTGTCGGTTTCGACGTTGCCGATCCCCCATTTGACCGGTACTCCGGTGGATTGAATCGACACAAGACTTTTTGGCGGAAACCGAAACCGGTTCGTTGTCAGTGCTTGACGGTGACGCGAGGACAGGCTTCACGTCAGCGATCAATCGAGATCGATTTCCTTCGGTTCTTCGAGCATGTTGGGGGCCGTGACTTTCTCCGGCGGCGAATTGAGCGGACCGGGGATGAGTTGGAACGTATGGTTTCGTCCCGCTTTTTTTGCCGCGGACATTGCCGTTGCCAGCACCTTGAGGACGTCCTCTTGGGATTGCGACGCCAGGGCCTCTGTAATCGCGCAGGTCAGTTGCAGATGAAAAGCCTCCCTGCCACGGTTGTAACGGAAAATCGTATGTTCGCAGTTTTGGCGAATTCGTTCGATTTCCGTGATCGTCTTCTGCAAACCGGTATTGATCGTGGCGATCAGGAAGCAGTTGCCGGAATAGATTCCCACCAGGTCCGTGGAATCGAAATGCTCCTGGAGATCGCGTCCGAAACGCTTAATCACGTTATCGCAAACTGAAATCCCGTGTTCATCGTTGGCTTCGCCGAACTTCACGAAATCCAAGAGAGCAAAAGTGATCTGGCGTTTCTGGTGCCGCTTCTGCTTCCACCATTCGTGGAGGGCCACTTCGAGTCCGATGCGTCCGCGAATACCAAATTGCTCGTCCTGGTAGAGCTGCTGGGGAATCGTATCGACGCGGTCTTCGTAGAATACGATTTTCATATAACTTCGATCCTGCATGTCTCGTAACCGATGCCGGGCGATGCGCAAGCTGCCGAGTTCCTTGAGCAGGCGCATGCCGATGTCCTCGGGATTGTCGGTCAGCTTCAAGTGATCGAGATTGCTCAGTGTCGTCTCGATCTGGGCCGACTGCTCCATGTTCGCATAATCGACTTCCTCGGCTAAATATTTCAGTTCACCGAATTCGTCCAACCGCTGGAGCATCTGTTGTGTGATTTCCGCCTGAGAATCCAGATAATTACGGCAATCGTCCTTCATTTCACCGAGAAAGTGCCTGATATCTTCGGTCGTCAGTTGGCCGCGAGTACTACGGATACGCCAGTCCAATTCGGCGGCGAAACGTCCGCTTTTCATCATGACCACGTTCAATTTCAGGATCGACGTTTCAACATGTTTTTCGTTGACCAACCATGACTCGGTACCCTGTTCCATGAGGAGCGACGCGAGTTCTTCGTCGAAAATCTCATGCATGGGGGCCAAGTTGGAGATTTCATCCGATTCGTCATCTAAAAGATCGCTGACATCGACTTCGGTGAGTGCTTTAATAATTTCGTCGAAGCTCTTTTCCTCTTCTCCATCCGACGCCGGCGTGATGATGCCCGACAGGATTGAACTTCCAACCGAAGATTGCATCGTTCCCTCGTCTTCAACGACGGGAACGGCGGATCGACGTCGCAGAAACGGCAGTCTGGACAGACTGGGCAGACGTTGCCGAAGTCGCTCCCAACGGTGCGAGAGAAATTCGACGTCAACAACTAAATCCAGTGCCGTTCGAACGTTCGGAGGCCCGTAACCGAACTGAATCGCCGTGAA
>JBEBTM010000322.1:0-5555 GCA_040393745.1 Thermogutta terrifontis
TTCCTTACAATATCGACTTGGAAGACGTCCACATGCACATCGAGCACGCACTGATCGATTTGATCGGTGATGTAGGCCGGAAGCTGCATACGGCGCGGAGCCGGAACGATCAGGTTGTCACGGACCTTCGGCTCTGGACTCGGGACGCCATCGACCGGATCGACCGCCGATTGGTCGACCTGCAGGCCGCCTTTGTGGGCCGGTGCGACGGTGATTTCGATGTCATTTTACCCGGCTACACGCACATGCAACGGGCCCAGCCGGTTTTAGCGCCGCATGTTTGGTTGGCCTACTGCGAGAAATTTCAGCGGGATCGGGAACGTCTCCGGGACTGCCGCCGAAGGGTCAACGTCATGGGGCTCGGTGCCGCCGCGCTGGCCGGGACAAGTCTGCCGATCGATCGAACAAAAACGGCGGAATACCTTGGCTTTGAAGGAATTGCGGCGAACAGCCTCGACGTGTCCAGCGACCGGGATTTTGTCCTCGAATTTGCGTTCTGTTTGACAGAAATCGCGCTGCACATGAGCACGCTTGCCGAAGAATGGATTCTCTGGTCCACCTCGGAATTCCGGTTCCTGCATCCTCCGCAGGCGTTCTGTACCGGCTCGTCGATTATGCCGCAGAAGGTCAATCCCGATGTTTTGGAGCTCATCCGGGGTAAAACGGCTCGGGTCGTTGGAAATCTCCAGTCGTTAATCGTTTTAACAAAAGGACTTCCGCTGGCATATAACCGTGATTTGCAGGAAGACAAACAACCGATTTTCGATTCTTTCGATACCGTCGAAGCCGTCCTGTCGTTGGCCGCTCCGTTGGTTGAAGGGGCCACATTGGATCGGGAGTCGATCCAAAGCCGCCTTGATCTCGGTTATCTGGACGCGACCGTTTTGATGGAATGGCTTATCCTCAAAGGAGTTCCGCAACGTACCGCCCATGGTATCGTCGGCAAATTGGTCCGTGCGGCCATGGAACGGGGGATGCCGCTGGCCAAGCTACCGCTCAAGGAATTTCACGAGATTTACGATGGCTTCGATTACAACGTCTACGAAATCCTGGGGGCGGAAAACGCCGTTGCCGCGATGAAAAGTTTCGGCTCCACATCACCCGACCGGGTCCGGGAGCAGATCAAACACTGGAAAGCCCGTCTCGACGACGCCTACGTTTCAACACAGTAACCCCTTGAAAAACCATCATTTAGCTTGGTGTTTTAAAGATCGGAATAATCAAAGGACGCAATTCCATCCAAAAGGTTACAGAAAAAAATAAAAAATTCCAGAATTTACTGGAAACCCAAAGAACGGTCATTTATACTGGAGGGGTGCCGTAGACTTTGCTGAAACCCGGTACCGAAATCCAATTTCGGTACCACCCGCCTTTTTCCGACCGATTTCCATGAGCGAAAACAAGATCCCGCAAGACGCCGAGCCGCAAAACAGCATGAACGAGGAAGATATTCCCGTGACCGATGATTATGATCCGGCACTGGAAAATATCCGCCAGGGTTTTTCCGTGAGGCAGTTCATCCGTGACGCACCGAGCATCGCGTTCAGCTTGGGCGTCCACGCCGTTGCACTGCTCGTTCTCGGACTCTGGTATCTTCCCGTGATCGTCGATTTCGTCCCCGACCTGACGGCCGTGGCTGACGTCGAGGAGCAAATCGAGGAAATCGATATTTACGAGGAAGAAAAAATCGAAATCGACCTGAATCCCGATGCAGAAGTTTCGCCGATCTCCGATGCCATGGAGTTGCCGTACCAGGAAGTCGAAGTCTTGGAACAGCCGAAGTTGCAGGTGGAAACCACGCTCGATTTCAGTGATATTTTCGCGGCGGAGTCGTCCGTTTCCACTCAGGGAATTCTTGACGGCAACCCCCTGAGCGGTCGGAAGGATAAAGGCGCCGCCATTGCCGCCGGCGGAGGAAGCGAAGCGAGCGAGCGGGCCGTGGCCATGGCGCTCCGTTGGATCGCCGACCATCAACTTCCCGATGGCTCCTGGGCTTACACGCAGCTTCATAACCCGAATTGCCGAGGCCAATGCAAAGACTGCGCAGTCGACGCGGCCAACAAGTCCCGCGTTTCCGCCACGGCCATGGCCCTGCTGCCCATGCTCGGTTCCGGTATTACGCACAAAGATGGAAAATACCGCAAAGAGGTCAAGGCGGGCCTTGATTATATGACCGGCAACATGACCGTGAAACCCGAGGGAATCATTCTGGCCGAAGAGAAGTCTTATCCCCTCATGTACCATCACGGCTTGTCGACGATCGTCGTTTGTGAATCCGCAGCCATGACGCGCGACCGGAACCTTGCCCGAATTGCCGAAGGGGCCGTTAAGTACATCTGCTGGGCCCAGGATCCTGTCGGCGGCGGCTGGCGGTACACCCCGAAACAGCCGGGCGACACTTCCGGGATGGGCTGGAATTTCATGGCCCTGAAAAGCGCCCAGATGGGTTATATCGACGTCCCGACGGTGGTCGTGAGAAAGACGAAACACTTCCTCGATAACGTCGTCGGCACCGACGGCGGTTCAAAGTACGGTTACCTCAATAACGACGCGAATTCCACCGACGGTCTCAAACGCGACATCAAGGGCCTCACGGCCATCGGTCTCCTCGGCCAAATGTACCTGGGCTGGAAGGCGACCGACAGCGGGCTGATTCGAGGCACCGATCACCTGGATAATTGGGGACCCGACTTGAACAACCTGTACTACAGCTATTACGCCACACAGGTCATGCACCATGTCGGCGGTGAGAAATGGGAAAAGTGGAACAAACGCATGCGGGACAGCCTTGTCAGCTCCCAGATCCAGGATGAAAAGAGCCACGAACGCGGGAGCTGGAACAATTCCGGCGGCGGTCACCTCGGTTCGGGCGGGCGTCTTTCCTCGACCTGCCTGGCCACGATGATCCTCGAAGTGTATTATCGTCACTTGCCCTTGTACCGTAAAACATCGACCGTGGAAGCTTTTCCCGTCGATTGAGAAATCGCCGTCACGGCAAATATTCACACAAAAATGACAAACGTCGTCCAGCTTCCCGGCAGTGTTTACGATCACCCGAAGCTGTACGACGTTCTTTTTTCGGCCTCGTGGAAGGCGGAAATCGACTTCCTGCACGAAATGCTCCGCCGGGCGTCCGCCCCGGGAAAAACGGCTTCGATTTTCGAGCCTGCCTGCGGGACGGGCCGGCTCCTCTGGCGATTGGCCAAGGAAGGACACGACGTCCTCGGGTTGGACCTGAATCCGATCGCCGTAAATTTTTGTAACGACCGGCTCCGCAGGCACGGACTTCCCGAGTCGGCCCGGCTCGGCGACATGACCGACTTCTCGCTTGCCACGCTGGAGCGGCGCAAACCGTTCGATCTGGCGTTCAATTTCGTGAGCAGTTTCCTGCACCTGACCACGGAATCTCAAGCGATGGCGCACTTGGAATGCACGGCCCGCGCGGTCAAATCCGGCGGGTTCTACCTGCTCGGTTTGCATCTTTTGCCCGACGGCGAGGCCCATTGCAGCCGCGAAAGCTGGACGACCCGACGAGGCGCGTTGGCCCTTTCCTCCCGGCTGGAACGCCTGCGCATCGACACGACCAGACGGCAGGAGACGGTCCGGTTCCGCATTGAAGCGAAAACGCCCAACCGGCATTATGCCGTGTGCGACACGTTCCCGCTCCGGACTTATTCCGCGGCCCAGTTTTTCCGTCTGTTACGAAAAATCCCCGACTGGGAAGTCGCCGGGACGTTCGATTTCACGCTCGATTGGACGAAACCGATCCCCGTAGACGCCCGGAGCGAAGACGTCGTCTTCGTGTTACGAAAACATTAGCCGCCGAAACCGTTTCCATGATCAACGCCTTTTCCGTCGACGTCGAAGATTATTACCAGGTCGGCGCGTTCGCCAAAACCGTCGCCCCGGCCGACTGGGACGCCTGGGAATCCCGGGTCGTCGCGAACACGATGCGCATCCTCGACATCCTGGCCGCCCCGGCGAAACCGGTTCGCGCAACATTTTTCGTCCTCGGCTGGGTGGCCGAGCGTCATCCCGACCTGGTCCCGCAAATCGCGACCCGGGGACATGAAATCGCTTCCCACGGTTACGGCCATCGACTCGTTTATGAACTGGACGAGGAAACCTTCCGGGACGACGTTCGCCGGACCCGGAAAATACTCCGGGATCAGTCGGGCCAACCGGTCGACGGTTACCGGGCTCCGAGCTTTTCCATCGTCAAGCGCACGCCTTGGGCGCACCGGATTCTCGTCGAAGAAGGTTATCGTTACGATAGCAGCGTTTTCCCGATCCACCACGATTTGCACGGCAACGCGGATGCGCCGCATGAAATTCATACGATCACGACCGAAGCGGGAGCCCTGCGAGAATTCCCCCCCGCCGTGGTAAAACGCCTCGGACAGAATCTACCCACCGGCGGCGGCGGGTACTTCCGGTTCTTTCCTTATTTCGTCACAAAAAGCTGGCTCCGTTCGATCAACACCCAGGATCGGCCGTTCGTGTTTTACATTCACCCTTGGGAAGTCGATCCCGACCAGCCGCGTATTCCCGGCGCGCCGTTGAAAAGCCGGTTCCGACATTATCTCAATCTGACCCGGACCGCGCCGAGATTGACCCGCCTGCTCAAGGATTTCGAATTCGCCCCCCTGCGCGACGTCCTGAATATCGTCACGAAATAAACCGACACCCCATGCCGCAATATTTACACGAAAATTTCGCCGCCTGGCAAACCGCCGCGGAGAAAACCGGCCCCGACCGCGTGGTCGCCGTGATCGACGCGATTCTCCGTGGGGCCGTGACCTTTGGCGCGAGCGACGTTCATTTCCAGCCGGGCCGGGACGGCGTCGAAGTCCGCTTCCGACTCGACGGCGTCCTGCATGTCCTGGGCCGGTTGCCCATGCAAAACGCGGCTCAAATCGCGGCCCGGCTTAAAGTCTTTGCCGGCCTGCTGACTTATCGAACGGATACGCCGCAGGAAGGCCGGGTCCGATCCGGACGCATCGAAGGAGTCGACCGCGAAATGCGCATCAGTACGGCGCCGTCGCTTTACGGTGAACGTATCGTCGTCCGCTTTTTCTCGGAAGAAGACCGCTGCCGGTACATCGATTCACTCGGATTCACGCGGGAAATCGAAGACCGCCTGCAACAAGCTCTCCTGCGCCGCAGCGGGGCCGTGCTCATCGTCGGCCCCGCCGGAAGCGGAAAAACGACCACGGCGTATGCGATGCTCCGTGAACTGGCCCGGCCGGAGGGACCCGTTCGAAGCATCGTTTCCCTGGAAGACCCGATCGAACACGCTGTCGACGGCGTTGCGCAAATCGAGGTCGCTCCAAACGGCGCCACGAAAACCATGACGCTCGACCGTATGCTCCAGTACATGATGCGGCAGGACCCCGAGGTTCTCATGGTCGGCGAAATCCGGGAGCGGGAAACCGCCGAAGCCGCCTTCCAAGCCGCCTTGACGGGACATCTGCTCATCAGCACCTTCCATGCGGGCAGCGCGGTCGAAGCTGTCGGGCGTTTTTTGGAACTGAAAATCGAACCCTTCGTGCTCC
>JBEBTM010000323.1:0-5537 GCA_040393745.1 Thermogutta terrifontis
CAAAGAAGACAAGATTGAAGGGATCTCGCGCGGCGTCGATTATACCGACCGCTTTGCGTTCATCCTCCTGCAAGGGAACATCCGACCCCGGTTTTATCTGGGCTCCGTTTCCGAGGAGAACATCCTCCAGACACGCGGAACCGTCACGAAATCCGTGGGCAGTCACCTGTATTCCGTCAACGAGACCCCCATCTTGGACTACCTGAAAAAGACGCTCGGGCTCGCTTTGGACGAAAAGGATCCCAGTTCGGTCCACATGATTCCGCTCATCCTCGACTTCAACGACGGTAGCACGCCCATCGTTCGGGCCATGAACAGTTTCACCGAAGAAAACGTTGCCGTGTGCAGCGCGGAACTGCCGGAGGGCGCGACGCTCGGAGCGAGTCGATTCAGCCGGGACGTCGTTTTGGAAACCACGGGAAAGATCATGCAAACGGTTCTGGAAAACGAGTCCGGGGCGGACGGCATGCTCATTTATTCCTGGGCGGCGAGATATTGGGCTCTCGGGCTTGATTCGCTTATCGAAATGGAAGCCGTCCGCGACGCATTGCTCGACTCGCCCCTGCCGTACATGCTCGGTTACTCCTGCGGCGAACTGTGCCCCGTGCCGGGGTCCGACGGCAACATGACCAACCGGTTGCATAATTACACGTTTATCGTTTGCGTATTTTGATAATGTTTTGTTGCGATGCAAGCCCCGACTGCAAGCGAGCCGGAAAGATTTCCGCATGAAAATGCTCGATTTTCTTTTTTCGGGCCCCGCCGTTTTTGTCCGAAAATATTGCCATGAACCAAGAAACCTTGCCGAATCCTCCGTCGGCCATGCCGGACCCGGCTTTGGAGCGTGAAAACAAACGCCTGAAGCGGGAAATTGCCCGGCTCGAAGTCTTGATCTCTCGGAGCAAGGCGGCGACGCACGCCAATCTCGACCTCCAGGCCGAGCAACAGACCGAGCGTGTTCGCCAGGGAAAGTACCTCGAATTACTCTTGGCCAACTGCTCCGACGTGATCCTGATGCTCGACGATGAAGGACGTTTCGTTTATTGCACGAAATCTTTCCTGAAAATCGCCGGGATCAACTCCTTTGACATTCTGAACGCCCGGCGTTTCTGCGAGATTTTCCCCGACAACGAATTCCGGAGCATCGTCTTGGCCCTCGAAACGTCCATGTCCGAGAAAAAGAGCATCGACGTATCCATCCATACCGCCTGGGGACTCAATCGACCGGCAAGGAATTACCTCATGAGCATCACGCCGATGCTCGACGACGGCGGCGAACCGGAGGGCGCGATTCTGCTCAGCCACGACATGACTGACATCCTCGCCGCGAAAGCCCAGGCCGAGGAAGCCAGTCGGGCCAAGAGCCAATTCCTGGCTACGATGAGTCACGAAATCCGCACCCCGCTCAACGGCGTCATCGGCATGTCCAACCTCCTGATGGAAACGCCGCTCCAACCGAAGCAATTCGAATACACGAAATTGGTCAAGGCATCGGGGGAGTCGTTGCTTTTCCTGATCAACGACATCCTCGATTTTTCCAAGATCGAAGCCGGTAAATTCGAACTTGAGGAATCCGAGTTGATCGTTCCCGACATGATTGAATCGGTCCTGAATATCCTCGCCACGAAAGCGGTCGAGAAAAATCTGGATCTCATTGCCACCTTCGATCCCCGCCTGCCCGGTTCGGTCTTCGGCGACCCCGGACGCCTGCGGCAGATTTTGATCAACCTCGTCAGCAACGCTCTGAAATTCACGGAAAAGGGCGGCGTTCGAATCCATGTTTCGGTCGAAACGCAGGCCGAATCGTTCGTCGAATTGCAATTTTCCGTTACGGACACGGGAATCGGCATCGCGGCGGACCGGCACCACCTTCTTTTTCGGGATTTCTCCCAAGTCGATAGCTCCTCATCCCGCGTTTACGGCGGGACGGGGCTCGGCCTGGCCATCAGCAAAAAGCTGGTGCAATTGATGCACGGTGACATTCATGTCGAGAGCGAAATCGGAAAAGGATCGACGTTCCGGTTCACGGCCCGATTCGAAAGACGAACCGTTCCGGAAAATGAGACCGCAGATGAAGGGCTTTCCGTAGCAAAGACGATCGAAACCGTTTTCCTGCGACGTGTTGAAGAGCTCGAAGCCCGGCGCGTGCTGCTCATCGGAGAGGGAAACGTCATGATGTCCGCCTTGAGCGAACAGTTTCGAGCTTGGAAAATGCGGGTCGAAACGATGCAATCATTCGCCCTTGCCATGCGATGCCTGCTCGAAGACGGTCCGTTCGACCTGGTCGTTGCCGATTTTCCCGCAAACGTGAGCGAGGCCGAAACCTGGGTTCGAGCCCTCCAGGAAGATGAGCGACTGGCCGCCGTACCGCTGATCGGACTGGCCCCGCTTTCCGAGGATTTCCACAATAAGATCCCATGGAAAAATCCGGAAAAAATTCGGTTCGTCAGTAAGCCGGTTTGTTGTTCCGTGCTCCTTGATGCCGTGGTCCGATCGCTGTTCTTTCTCCCGCCGTTACCTGCGAAAAAGAACGCCGATGCGGCCAAAGACGTTTGGACCACGGACGTGCCGATCCGGATACTCGTCGCCGAAGACAACCGGATCAACGGTATCGTTATTTCCGAAATCCTGAAGAACGTGGGTATGAATTTCCGCTTGGTCGAAAACGGCGGCGAAGCCGTCGAAGCGGTCCGTGACGAGGCATTCGACCTGGTTCTCATGGATTGCCAGATGCCGATCATGGACGGTTACGAAGCGACGCGGAAAATTCGTTGCGACGAAAAAAATGCCGCTTCGGGGCGACGATTACCGATCATCGCGCTCACGGCCAACGCGACGCTGGATGACGAGGCCAAATGCTTCGAATGCGGAATGGACGCCTTTTGCAGCAAACCGATCAACGCTGCCCGGCTCATGGAAACCATCCGTTGCTGGGCCGGACGACATTGATAAACCGGAACGTCCGCTTAGTCGTTTTTTTGGAACGTAAAATCGAGGAGCTCCATGTCTCGTTCCACGGTCAGGATGACGGGCTCGCCCGATTCGGCTTCATGGATTTGGTATTCCACCACGGCCAGGGACGGTGTGAGGCGGTTGTTGACCATGACGATCAAATCGTCAGGTCGAAGCCCGAGGCGGTCTGCGTCGCTGCCGGGTTTGACGGTGTCGATAAACGGCGGCGTCCGGCGACCCACGGTGGAAACGAGCAGGAGCCCCCAATCCTGGAGGACCCGAATCGTGTCCTCGGGAATCAACTCCCGTTCGGGGCGGATCGCTTCGGGTGAGATCAGCAGCGGCTTTCCTTCTGCATTCCGGCCCTGTTCGATCATCTCCAACGTTTTCGTGCGAAATACGAAGGTCGGAATCGCGAAATTGAGCCAGGAGTGATTATCCGCGTTGCGAAGCTCCTTGCCGAGAATGCCGATCAATTCGCCCGTATCTTCCCGGATCAAGGCGCCGCCGCAGGCGCCGGGGTTGTTTGTCGTTGCATCCGTAATGAAAATCGGGCCTTTATACGGCGTTTCGAACACGCCGCGTCTGGCATGGAGCGTGGTTCTCGCCGCGATGACGCCCCGCTGAACCGTGACCGGCTCGTTCCCCACGGCAATATTGAACGGATTTGAAACCGCAAACACGCCGTCGCCGATCCGGACGGAATCGTCGAAGCTTTCCGCCTGGGAGTTCATCGTGAAATGCGGCAGGTCCGAACCCGGTATCTTGAGCAGGGCGAGTTCCATTACGGGGTCGGCCCCGACGAGCCGGGCTTCGAATTTTCGTCCGGAATCAAGCACGACCGTGAGCGGGTCCGCTTGCAAGGTCGGCGTGAGCGTGGTGAGAATGTCGCCTTCGGGAGAAACCAGGATGCCCGTTTGATAGCCGTGGAGTCCCGGCGAGCCCACGGAACCGGCTCCATAAATCTTGACGACCCTCTCCAACGCCTTCGAAATCACGGGCGTGGCGGTCCGTGTGGTTACGGCTTTCAGTTCGGCCTCGGAACCGAACACGGCCGACCTCGCCGTTTGCGTGACACACGGCAGTTCCGGCGTAAACGTACTTGCCTCGAAAATTCCGTACAAAATCCGGCCGTACCGAATTTCGAATTCCTTCTTGCCGTCGACTTCCCTAAGTCGTAATTCGCACGGAAAATCAAGGCTGCTGCCGACCATTTCCACCAGGGCAAGCGAGGCGGTTTCAGGGTCGAAATAGAACCGGACGTCATTGCCCAGCCAGCTCACGGCGACCACGTCGAACAGTTTGTCGAGCCGGCCGTCCAGCGGTGCCGTTCCGACGTAAACCACCTCGGCAATGTCCAGAGGATCGTGAACGGCGAGCATCCGGATCAGGAAAAGCGTAGTGAAAAGGCCGCCGCTGCCGCGTGGAGCCTGATAGTGCATCAAGGGGTCCGCGACGAAAATCTGTTCCCGCTTCATCAACGAGGCATCCCAGAATCCTTTTTCGACGGGCAGTTCGTATCGGATACCTTGGTCGTCGATGCTGAAAGAATACGTCTCGGGTCGGTTTTTTAATTGTCCGGAAATGGTCCATGCCGCATTCTTGTCGACGTTAAAACCTTTACGCCAGTTGCCCAGGACACGGTCACGCTCGATTTTATTGAAATGAAAATTGGCGTAACCTCGCTGGCGATCATAAAATGGTTTAGTCGCTTCGGAGAGGAAATGTTCCTTTTGCAGCATCTTGACCGGCTTGCCGTCGGGGCCGGGAACTTCGATTTCCTTGAAACCTTTGAGCAGGTCGGATTCCTCAATGTCCTCGGCATCGTCGCCGGAATCTTCGCCACGGAGTTTTTTCAGGCGTTTTTCCTGTTCTTCCATGATCTTTTTGAATTCCGGCGGCACGATCGGCGGCTCGATCATTTTTTGTGTCATTTCGATCAATTCCGCCTCACTGTGCAGCCCTCCGAGCCTGACGAACAGTTCGTAGCGGTCCCCGTCTTTACCTCGCACCGTGGCGGGTAGGCGCCAACCTTTGGGGAAGATGCCGACCAGATTCTTGAACGTGTTGGCCGTATCGACGGTCCGGCCCGCAAAACGGAGGAGTTGGTCGTTGTAACGCAGTCCGCTTCGGTAGGCATCCGAGGTTCCCAGTACGTCGTCGAAGAGCACCCGACCTTCCTTGTCCGTGGAAACCACGGCGTTCATGGTCGCATGGTCGACGATTCGGCCGCTTTTCAAGTCGCCGAGAAAATAGCGGATCTGGTTGCTTGAAACGGCATAGCCGATCCCCACGTTGACCCGACCTCGCTTTTCGAAGGAACAGCGGCCGATGATGCCGATGATACCGCCATGGTCGTTGAAGACGGGACCACCGCTGTTGCCGGGATTCACTGCCGCATCGGTTTGGATGCAGTCGGTGTATTCCAGGAAGGTGCCCGAGGGAAATTGATACCGATGCACGCCGGAGACGATGCCCCGGGACACACAGGGCTTGAAATCCAGGGCCAAAAGGAAGGGGTTGCCCATGACGAAAGCGGTATCACCCACGGCTACACGGTCGCTGTCAGCCAAGCTGGAGAAGGG
>JBEBTM010000324.1:0-5497 GCA_040393745.1 Thermogutta terrifontis
GGTCGAATTCGTAGGTTCGGTCGAACATGTAGCCGACTTCAAAGCCGATGCTGATTCCCGATACGCTACGGCGTTCGATGCCGATCAGGGCTCGCATGTCCCGGTAATCGAGGTGGCCCGAAACGTTGCCGGATTCGTAGCCCCAGGAACCGCCGCCGAATTCGAAGGCGGCGTAAATCCAATCGGATCGATCCTTACCCGCCGCCGAACCGAACCAGCGGACACGCTGGGCGATACGCATCCGCGGCAGAACCAACTCCAAGCTCAAATCGTCGTTCGGCGTCCAGACCAGACCGGCCATGGGCAGCCAGTTGTAGTCGTCGTTCCGATCGAGATAGGCCACGCCGAGCACGAATTTCAACCGGGGATTGCAGTGCCAAATCGTGGCAATATGGCCCGGATAACGCATGGCTTTGCTGCCCTTGGCATGGAAGTCGCCGCTGTACAGGACGGAAACGCCCAAGTCGAGCGTGAGCTTGTTCTTCACGATGGGACGGATCCAGCGAAAATCGGCGCCGGTGGTGTAGAGCGTCTTTTTCGTGGCGTAGCCGTCGTTGTTCGGATCGAAAAACCAGGCTTGGAAGATCGGCGTGATGATGAGAGGAGAATCGCTCGAAGGCAACGGTAGGGCGAACATGCCGGACAGGTCGAGGTGCGTCATGCCGAGCCCTTTGTCGCCGCCGTTGCTGGGTGCCCAGAGGGCGTTGAAGTTCAGTTTTTGGAAAACGCCGCTCCGTTTGCCGGCGGGAATTTTTGTCAGGTAGAGCTCACCGCCTTCGCCGCGGGAATGAAGCGAGGATTGGCCGATGTACGGATCGAATTCGGATAAAGAGTTCGAAACGCCGCGAATGCCGGCGGACGAATGTTGCGGACTGAAATAGTGCGAGCCGGGTTGGACGTTGATTTCGCCCGTCATGCCGTTGCGGCCCAAACCGGGATAGGGATCGCCGCCGAAATCCGCCGCCGCGCTGGGATCCAGCAGGTAAATCGTGTCGGACTGTGCCTGGAGCGAGCCCGGTAACGCGGCAGCGAGAGTGGCAAGGATGATCGGTAGGAGAATGGAGGGTCGATGCATGATCGAATGACCGTTCGGAAATGATGTGAATGGAGTGTCAAACTCCGGGGACTTACGCCGCCCGGTTCGTTTCAGAAGACAAATCCTGTTTTCAGGTAAATCACACTCGGGGGATCCGCCCATTTCGTATGCTGGGAATACAGTTCCCGCTTGAAGCTGCCACCGAACTCGAAGTAACCTCCGACATGGGCGATCGTTTCGAATTCAAGGCCCAGTCCGAAGCGGATATCGTTGTAGTCGGTTTTGCCAAGACCACTGATGCTCCAGGCATCGCCCCCGTATTCGGCACGGATGTAGCCCCACCAGACCGCGCGGTCCGTCTGCCAAAGTCGCTTGGAAATCTTCGGATCGGGGAACGTGAGTCGGAGCCGCCAGTCGTCGCGGGGCGTCCAGATGATACCGCCGGTCGGGAGCATTTTCACCCGGGCACGATCCAAGTACCGGAACCCGACGACAAGCTGCATATCCCGGGACAGGTTGACGACGCCTTCGATTCCGCCTTGGTAACGCAGGGATTCGGAGCCGACCTTCTTGAAATCGGAAAAGACGCCGAACCGGAACCAGGCGTTGACGCCGAAAATGTCGTTGAACTGCGGTTGGACGCCGAAATCGAGATAAGCGCCGAAGCCGTTGGGCGACATGTCCGGCGGACCTGAGGGGCCATCCCACCAAGCCAATTGGCCGCCGGGGGTGATCATGAGGAATCCCGGTTGGCTGCTGTTGGTTGGAATGAACCGGCAAGGAACCGAAAGTTGCATTCGTAAGTCGAGTTGGCTCAAGCCGAAGGAGTCGCTCTTATTGCCACCGGGCAGGAAGGTGAATTCCGCCGAAGTGGAATCCCGAAAACGGCGGACGGCATCGTAGGTTTCCGGGAAAAAATTCTCGAAATTGCCCGAGTAAATCCGGCCCGTCGTGGGATAAGCCGAGGAATTGTAGGATGGCGAACCGTAGCCGGGCTGGAGCGAAGAACTACCCCGGTAGGTTCCCGAAATCGGCTGTGATGAAGCCGGATAGAGCGACGACTGGTTGGGAACCGCATAAGGATCCAGCGGCGGCAGGGTTGGATAGCCGATGTTCGCCGGAATGCTCGTATATACGGGAGCCGGTGAAACAACCGACACGGGGGCCGGTGCCGTGGTCGTGGAATATTGTGTCTGGTAATAGGGCATCGTGGCCGAAGCGAGCGTAATTTCCGCCGGAGCCTTCACCGATCCGACATTGCGGAACGGCGATGACTGGTTGCCGTTCAGCGAACCGCCGTAGAGCACGGCCCCGGTTTGGGCCGGGCATGATGAAGCCAGCAAAGTCACGCATGCCAAAAGCACGGTGCCGAGAGTCGCCGGGATGTTTAGGATAAAGTTCTTCATATTTCGAAGCCGCGTCGAATCGGCCGTTGAATGGTTTCAAAAAGGGAATTACAATATTTCGGCCGCCGCGTCAAGAGAGAATTGGCCATTGAGAATTGAAAATTGACAATTGGGGACAAGGATACCCCCATGAACATGACCTATTTACCCAGAACGATCGAAATTCACGCCGTCGTTTCTTCTACGAACGACCGGGTCGCCACTCTGCTCAAACAGCCTGAACCGCCAAAACTGCCCTGTCTCGTTTTGACTCAACATCAAACAACCGGCCGAGGACGGGGCGGCAAAACCTGGTGGAGCGGATCCGGGGCCCTGTTGATGTCGTTGGGTATGGAATCGGAATCGCTCGGATTGACGCGGTTGGATTTTTCCCTGCTGTCGATCACGGTCGCGCTGTCGCTGCTCGAAACGCTCGGGACGCGGCTGCCGGCGGAGCTTGCGGTGGAATTGCATTGGCCCAATGACGTTCATGTCGGCGGCCGAAAAATCTCGGGCATCCTGATCGAGTCGCCCAGTCCCCGGTTTTTGGTTATCGGCATCGGTGTGAACGTGAACAATTCGCTGTTCGGGGTTCCACCGGAATTTCAAGAGGAATTTCAGCAGCGGCAGGTCACGTCGATGATCGATTTACTCGGCAAAAAAACGAACATTCCGGCCCTGATTGTTGACTTTCTGCATCGGTTTCACTATAACGTCGATGAGACGAAACGTAATCCTGCAAACGTGATGAGCCGGGCGGAAAGCTGTTGCGTCCAAGTGGGTCGCGACGTTACGGTCGTTACCGGTGAACAAACGGTCGCGGGCCGGTGCCTTGGAATCACCGAGACCGGTGCGCTGCGTCTGCAAACGTCTGATGGTGAAATCACGCTGAACACCGGCATCACGACTTGAGATTTGGTAAAAAGCATGTCCGACATTTACGAATCCATGGCCCTCATTTCGCAGGCGGTCAAATCCGACATGCCCTTGGGGGAGGCGATCCGTATCTCCGTTTCGGACGTTCGAGACCGGAGCAATCGCGGCCTGCTACGACTGGCCGATCTCTTGGATGAAGGCATGGAACCCTTGCAGGCGGCTAAGCGGGCCGGGTTGCCGAAGCGGCTCGTCGAGCAACTCGAAACGGCTTTCGGCAGCGGTGATTTTGCCGACTATTTCGAGGAACTGACCCTTGCAGAGCGGGCCCGACAGGAAGCGTGGCGTGTGTTTTCGCTCTTGGCTTTTTACCCGCTCCTGTTGGGTTTTTCCGTGGCACTGCTTGCTTTCCTCGGTTTGTTAATCCTGCCTCAGTTCGAACGGATATTCACCGACTTTGACGAAAACCTTCCTTTGATGACGCTCCTGGTCTTTCGGGTCGGCCATGCCCTTCAGCAGCCCATCGTTTGGATTTGCACGCCGCTGCTTGTCCTCCTGTTGATCGTAATGCAACGTTGGTTTTTTCCGACGTTTTGGTACTACATCCCCATCGTGGGCCGCATTTTCCGGACCCAGGCCATGCAGAAACTGTTACGTCAAATCGCCGTTTCGCTCCGCCGCCGATTGCCGCTGGACGAGAGCCTGAAAATCGCGGCCGGCAGTTTTTCGCATCGGGCTTACCGGCAGGAATGTCTCCACGCCGCCGCAATGGCCGCCGCGGGAACGACCTTTTCCTCGCTGATCGTGCGCTTTCCATTGCTTTTTCCCCGCTGGTTGGTTCCCTTCGTCGAGGTGGGCGGTCGGAAAGACGCTCTGCCCCACACGTTGTTCCAGGCACAGAAAATCCTGTAAGAGGAACAATCCGGTTCACTGCTGCTTTTCGGCACGATCGTCGTTCCCACGCTTTCGCTTTTCTTTTTGGGTTTCGCTTTTTTCTTCGCCATTGCCATGATCATGCCGCTTGTAAGGGTGCTGGTTTCCCTGTCCTCCTAAACCTTGCTCGAACTCGTCGACCCATGATCGGCGGCTAAAATTCCGAATACTTTTCATGCCGTATCGTTACGTTTTTTACATCCTGTTCCTATTGATTCCACTGGTGGTCACGGCCATTACGGGGATGATCGTTTCGTGGACCTGGATTTTCCTGATATTCCTGCCGCCGATTGAAATCAGCTTCATTTTCGTGCAGCTTCGGCGTCAACGGATGGTTTCGGCCTTGGTCCGGACGGCCGTGGAAAGCGATGTGCCGATCCATGACGCCCTGGAATCCTACGCCATCGATTGTGTGGGGCCTTGGTACCGCGAAAAAGTGATGAACTTCGCTTTCGAACTCCGGCAGGGTCATTCCATCGTCGTCGCGGCCCGGAAGTTTCCCGATGTTTTACGCTACGACATCGCTGCCTTGCTCGGGTTGGGCGGTCTTATCGGGTTCGAAGAATACGATGGACTCCAGGCCGGTTCCGAGATGAAGCGTACTGACGGTTCCAAGGCCCAGTCCATGTTCCAGGTTTCCTGGATTTACGGCTATCTGCCGATCGTCTTCGGTCTGACGGTCTTTTTCATGTACGCCATCGTTCCGAAATTCGAGTCGATTTTCAAAGATTTCGATACGCAATTACCGCCGCCGACGTGGGTTGTCGTCCAAATGTCGAAAACCTTTTTCCAAAATCTGCCGCTCGCCATCTTCCTGATGTTATTGGTATTGCTGCTGCCGCTGATTTATTTCATGGTCCGGTCGGGTTTCTTCCCTTGGCGGCCCCCCGGCCTTCGGCGAATTCTCCGGCGACTGGACGCGGCCCGCTTCCTGCGGGTTTTGGCTTTGGGATGGAAACGCCGGCGGAACTTTGCGGAAATCGTCGATGTGTATGTGTTCGTGGTCGGTAGTTATTACTTGAAGGATAAGGCCCGGAATTTTTTGGCCCGCGTTGAAAACGGCATCGATTGGGTCGACGCCCTGCGCCGGCAGCGCTGGATCAATCAAACCGAAGCCGCCTTGCTGGATGCCGCCGCGCGGAGCGACAACGTGTCCGACATGCTCCAGGAAATCGCGGCCGGAAAAGAACAGCAACAGGTTAATTCGGATCTGTTTTCGCTCAAAATGTTCTTTTTCACGTTCCTGATCCTGATCGGCGGCTTTGTCGGC
>JBEBTM010000325.1:0-5491 GCA_040393745.1 Thermogutta terrifontis
AGAGGAAACCTTCCGTTACGTCCACTGGCAAACGCAAGTTTCCCGGGAACTCGCAGTGGGCGAATCCAGCGCGGCTTTATCCGAAATGATCCGGAATTCCGGTTCCGGCGAAGGTTGTCGCCTGGATTCGCCGCATGGCAAGGATTCCGAACAGATTTTCACCGATGCCGCCAAGCGTCAAGTGCACAGACTCACCGACGGTCTTCCCCGACTGATCAACCAACTCTGCGATGTCGCCCTTCAACTGGCGGCCCAGCGGGTGACCCGACAGATCGACGAACCTTTGATTCATTCCGCTTGGGCGCGGCTCCAGCAGATCGACGAAGTCGTCCTGCCCTTCCCGACCGCCAAAACTAGCGAGGTCGAAACGGAAAGCCTTGAAGAAATCGTTGCACGAAAAAAAGCGTCGTTCCAGCCGAAGCCTTTCGAATCCACCGTCGAATTCGGAACCTTGGACGATTCCGCGACGCAAATAACGGATGTTCCCGGAAACGAAACCGAACCTGTAACGGAAACATGTCTTTCCCCGATCACTCCGACCCTTTCCTATAAACCGCCGTACCCGGGCGAAGACGACGAAGAGACGCTCGAAGATACGGTCGTTTTTGTCGCGGAAACAACGAAGACCGACGAGAAACCGGAAAAAGGTGAAAATCCCGTCGAAAAAATCCCGTCGGAAGCGTCTTTTGAAACGAATCCGTTACCGGCGATTACCTTACCGGAAGGACTTTTCACCCGGCGTTGGCAGCCGTCGTTTCGCGGTCGTCGGACGCACGAGGAGATTTCCGGAGACGTTCCGAGAAAATACCAACGTCATCGCCGCCGGCCCGTTGTTTTCAATGAGCCGGGGGAAAACGCATTTTGCCGCTTTGCATCGCTGAGTCTTACCTTGCGACGTTTCGAAACGGAAAATCGGTTCGGTCCTGTTTCGACATTGGCGGTTTTCCTGCCCGCTCACGACGCATTGTATTTTCTCGGTGTGGCCGTGGATGACGCTGAAGATAACGCCGGAGATGAAATTGAAACGGAAACAATCCCGGAGCCCGTCACGGAAAACGTAGCACTCGATCACCGGAAAGGCGAGACGCCGGAACCCGTTCTCGAGGCCGTTCCGAAAAATACGCCGACGCTTCTTTTGGAGTATTGCAGCGAGGAATCCCCCATGGACCAGGAAACGCTTGATCGGTACGGTAAGGAAGTCTTGCAATCCGTACCGCCGTTCGTTCGCAAGGAACCGAATTACGCTTACCAGACTTCGGATTACAGCCCCGTTTCGGGCCGTGAAGTCGAATATCCCGACGGACAGGGCAATGTGATCCGTCTCAACTGGTCGGGCCCGGAAAGTCTGGAAGACGTTGGAGTCGGAATTTCGTACACGTACTATCGCGAGCACCGTGAAGAACGGGTTTCACCGCCGCGACAATCGCATTCCATCGTTTCGTCGGGCCTGGCGGGATTTTCGTCCATTATTCGTGTCGTCTTGCCGCCGGACGCGACATCATCGAAGACACCCTTGCCGGCGGTCATGAGAACCAGTCTCGACGAACGTTTCGAAGAAGTCGTCGGGATCGGAGCCGAACCGATTTCCCTGGACGAAGCCTTCTGCGTCAAAGGACGCCGCGAAATGCGGAGACTCTCGGTGTCGACACCCGATTTGTCGAATGCCGTAGCCTTAATTGAGGGCGAATTCCAGCAACAAATCGAAACCGTTCTCAAGCGGATTCATGAAGCCGCGAATCGTATTGAACGAGCCGCCGAAGTCAGCGAAGATGCCGGAAAACAGGTCAAACAGGCCGCCGTTTTTGTCGAGACCGAAGTCCAGGCCGCACTGCCGAACTATCTGGACATGTTCCAGCAACTCTCGGATTTCCAACAGAGCGTTTCGGCCGAACTCCTGGCCCTCGGCACGCTGACGATGCCGGACGAAACGAGTGAGGAAGACGTCCTGACCGAATCCGCAGCCGGCAGTCGAACTCATCACGAGCGTCGCGCGAAACTCCTTTCGTTTCAACAGCAATCCCGTATCCATCCGATTCGATTCTGTAACCCGAGCATCCCCGGTGGAACCTCGCAGGCCCCGTTTGAAATCGAGGTCGAAGAGAAAGAGCCGGGCAAGGAGACCCTGTCGATTGACCTTCGTTCGCTGTTTCAGTAGAATGGGCGGATCAATGAATAGGTGAACGAGTTACCGTGTGAAACTCGCTCGCCTCAATCTTCTCCGAAACAGACATGAAAAACTATCTCGCCATCGACCTGGGCGCTTCCGGCGGACGGCATCTGGCCGGACAATTCGACGGACGCACTTTGACCCTGGAGTCGATTTATCGTTTCGATAACGGTCCTGTGGAAATCGCGGGTACGCTCTTCTGGAATCTTCCTGCTCTATGGAATCATCTCCGGTCGGGCCTT
Organism: Thermogutta terrifontis; assembly: GCA_040393745.1. GTDB lineage: Bacteria > Planctomycetota > Planctomycetia > Pirellulales > Thermoguttaceae > WRKP01. The sequence goes on from JBEBTM010000325.1 coordinate 2,410, forward strand.
AAAGCCGCGGCCGCGGTGCTGGGCGACGCCGTCGAAAGCATCGGCGTCGATACCTGGGGCGTCGACTTCGCCCTGCTCGGCCGGGATGATACGCTCTTGGGAAATCCCGTCTGCTACCGGGACGCACGCACCGACGGCGTGATGGACGCCGCCTTCGAACAAATTTCTCGCGACGAAATTTTTCGGCAAACCGGCCTGCAGTTCATGCAGTTCAACACACTGTACCAACTCTTTGCGATGAAGCGGCGGAATTCGCCCTTGCTCGACGTCGCGGAATCATTCCTGATGATGCCCGACTTGTTTCACTGGCTTTTGAGCGGTGAAAAGAGTAACGAATTCACCAATGCCACGACCACGCAGTTTTTCGATCCTGTACGAGGAGATTGGGCCCGGTCGCTTTTGGAATCTTTTGGACTTCCCACAAATATTTTTCGCCCGGTTTCGCCGCCGGGAACCGTGCTCGGTCGTTTGCGCACGAAAATTTCTTCGGAAACGGGACTTTCTTCCGTGAAGATTGTTTTACCGGGAACACACGATACCGCCTCGGCCGTGATGTCGGTCCCCACGTCGAGCCGGAGGGGCGAGACCGACTGGGCTTACATCAGCCTGGGAACCTGGGCTCTCATGGGCATCGAATCGAAAACGGCCATCGTAAATGACACCGTTTCGAGCCTGAACTTTACGAACGAAGGCGGCGTCGGCGGGACCATGCGGGTTTTGAAAAACATCTGCGGCATGTGGCTCCTCCAGGAATGCCGCCGAACCTGGAATGAGCAAGGCCGGAAAAACAACGTCGGTCAACCGCTCGACTGGGAAAACCTGAATGCGATGAATGCCGCAGCGGTGCCGCTCGTTTCGTTTAACGATCACGACGCCCGCGATTTTTTGGGCCCCACGGACATGCCGGCTGCGATTGCCGAATATTGCGGACGAACCGGTCAAGCCGTGCCGGAAAACGACGGCGCGATTTTACGTTGCGCCTTGGACAGTATCGCCATGAAATTCCGGCATGTTCTTGAAATGTGCGAAACCATCGTCGGAAACCGGATCGAAACGATCCATATCGTCGGCGGCGGCACCAAGAACACGTTGCTTTGCCAGGCTGCCGCCGATGCCTGCGGCCGCCGTGTCGTCGCGGGTCCCGTCGAAGCCACGGCTATCGGCAATATTATGATGCAAGTCGCCGCCGCCGGGGATGTCGCGGGCATCGAAGAAGCCCGAGAGGTCGTCCGAAACAGCTTCGATGTCATCGAATATCTGCCAAGCGCGCCCCGAGTCTGGGACGACGCCTACGGACGTTTTCTCGGCATTTTAGGACGATAATTTGGGCATTTGTCAAACCGGCTTCATCGGTGGTTCATGGCAAAAATTTGCCGAACCAAGAGTCCGTCGTCATTCCGGCAACAGGTCGGGGCCCGTCCAGGAATCGATCAGCCGGTGCACGGCTTGCCTCATTTCCTCGGGTAAAACCATGCCGAACCCCCGGTATTCCATCTCCAGGAGAATCCGCGTGAGAATCGCTTTATCGATATGCGGTCGTTCCTTGGCTTCCGGATCGGGACCGTCGAGGGAGAGCAACGTTTTCAGGATAGATTCGGCTTTGGGCGTCATGGGCGACCAACCGGGGAAGGCATAATCCCAGTAGAGCTCCCAAACGCGGACCACGGCATCTTCGCTGCCTGTGACGAATCGCCTGCCCGTGATATCCGTGGCCAAGGATTGCACCGGCGACGGATGGCCTTCGATGAGTCGCTGAATGATTTGATCGTCGATGCCTTGGAGCCGGATTTTCATGTCCTTGGCCGACGACAGGAAAAAATGATCGTCGGCCAGGATTTCCAGACCCGTCACATCGCCGAAATGTCCCTGGAGATCGAATTCCATCCGGTTCTCGACGAGATTCCAGCAGACGATCCGGCCGTCGCGGTCCGCTGAAACGAGACGGCGCATGTCCGTGGAAAAAACGGCTTCCGTGACCGGGGAATGATGCACGGAAATTTTCCGGATCGGTTCGTCGTGACCCGGTTTCCAGATGTAAATGAGATTATCGTCGCCGCCGGTGACGATGTACTGCCCGTTACGATTATACCGGACCGAATTGACGCTGCCCGTGTGAGCGAGAAAGCGACCTTCAATTTTGTCGCCCAAAACGTCCCAGAAGACGATCGCTCCTTGACCGTTGGCGATGGCCAGGGTGCGTCCCTGCGGATTCAGGGCGATCTTGGTCAGAGACTTGATCTTTTCACCGAATTTGCGGATACAGGTTCCCGAACCGATGTTCCAAATCCGGACGCTCATGTCCCAGGAGCCGGAGACGACGAATTTGGCGTCCATCGTGATCTGGATGCTCCGGATCCAGTCGAAGTGGCCTTCCATGACGCCGATGCATTTTTGTTCGGAAATATTCCAGACGCGAATGTCGTGGTCACGTCCGGCCGAAACGACGACGTTTCCGTCCAAGGAAAGGGCGACGGCCGAAACGGTATCGTGGTGGCCCACGAAATTGTGCGTGCACAGGGCCGCATCAAGCGAGGTTCGTACGGTTTTCCGTGACAGGACGTCCCAGAGTCCTTCAGAATCCAGGGATTTCCGTGCGGTCTCCCAACCGCCGAGTTCCCGTGACTTTTGGATCGTTTTCAAGGCGGAGGCGAATTCGGAGTCTTTGACCGCCTGTCGTATTTCGTTGCAATAATGATTCATCTCCGTCTGTTGCCGACCGACTTCCTCGGCGCTGGCGATGTGGGAGAGCAGGAGCGGAGCCCGAAATGCCCGGTGTTTGCCGCAGAGAACGCCGATATCCCAAAGACGGAGCGAACCGCCGGCGATGAGCGAGAGGGCGTAGTAATTATTCGGGCCGAAATAGAGGGCGTCGACCGCGCCGCCGACGGAGGTAAACGTGCGCAAGCACCGACCCGAGGGAAGCTCCCATATCCGGAGCGTCTGGTCCAGGCTCCCGGTCACGGCGTAATGGCCATCTTCGCTGAAAACGAGGGCCGTGACGGTATCTTCGTGCCCGAACAGGTCGGCGATCTTTTTTTCGGTTTCCTTGGAATAGAGATCGACGATGTTGTCCTTGATTTCG
>JBEBTM010000326.1:0-5486 GCA_040393745.1 Thermogutta terrifontis
TGGAAAGCGAACCGGCAAAGGGGTTGTCCGAGGAGAGCCGATCGACTTTTTGCATGGCATCAAAAGGAACCGCGATCGTCGCATCGTCCAAGAGACTCGTTTTGTCGGTGAGCACGGCGATCGGAATATCATGGGTTCGTGAATCGTTTCGCATTTCCGTGACAAGATTCGACACGGACGGTTTGTTACAAAGTTGATCGATGACCAGCATTTCCACGTCGGGCGTTTCCGCGGCTTTCCGCATGGCTTCGCCGGAAGTCACGGCCAGCTCGCCGCGGAATCCCTGCTCGATGAAAAAGCCGAAAGTCCGGGCCGCCTCGGATGTTTTCGGGTGGGCCGAAACGAGGACCGGCACGCCATCGGCCCGGGAAAACCAGACCAGGGCATCAATGACGTAACTTGAACCGGCAAAGGGTTTCTCCGGTTTCAGGGTCATGATCGCCTCCAAGGCGGCGAAGCGAACCCGGCGGTTCGGGCTGCACACGGCTCGAATAAGCGGGGTGGGTTTGCCGTTCTTCGGAACCAACAATGCCGGATCGCCTTTCTTTCCGAGGGCCTGGGCCGCAACCTGGGCCGCGGCGTCATGCCGGGATTCCATGCCGTCGAGAAGGAGCAATTCGGGTGTCGTCTCGGCCAGGGCTTCTTCGAGCCCGGCGACGTTCCAATCAATGGGGGCGTCCAAGCCTCCGAGATGGGCGACTCGATCAAACAGCGTTACCAGGTAGAGGCGGTGGATCGTCGGATTTTCAGGGGCCAATCGATGAGCCAACCCAGCATAACGGTACGAAAAATGCCGGTATGCCGCCGGCAGGAGCATCCGTACATATCGGGCTTGTTCTTCTTCGGCGTTCCAGATCCAAAAACGAACGTAACCGTCGGGGCCGGCTTTCAGGGGCCGATTCCGTTCATAATAATCCTTGGCACGGATGTGAAGATTCGCGGCGGCTTCTTCGGGCGTGGGCAGTTTACCGGCGCTGAGTCTGACTTTGGTTTCAATGTCCTTTCGCAGTTCGTCCGGCAGGGAGACCGCTTCATCGTAGAGCAATGGGAAGAAAAGGAAGGCGTCCTGCGGCGGTGCGGTGGCGACAAGGCTTCGAGCGGCGTTGTTGCGAAGTGTGTCGTTGTCGCTTTGCAGGGAAACGGCCAAGGCTTCTCGGATATCGCCGCCAAAGGACAGGATGACCGCGGCGAGTTCATCGGCGGATTTCTCGTCGGTCGTTTCGCCCAGTTTGTCCAGGAGTTGAGTGACCGAATAACGCTCGCCGCGCCAGAGGCCCCGGAGCGGCTCGCGGGACTCGGGTTTGAGTTTTCGTTCGTTTTCAAAGCCTTCCCAATCGGCTAGGTTGGCCGCGATTTCATCGGCGTCGGTCCAGTGTTTCCGGGCCTGGGCGTAAATATACCGAACGGCCGTGTCCCCCTGCGGCTCGAAATGGGGATTCCGGGCGATCATCTGGAGTCGGGCCGAGCCGAGCGATTGAGCGATCCGAGCGCAATCCTCGGGTTCCGCTTCGAGGGCGAGAAATTTTTCGAGGTAATACCGTACTAAAACGGGCCGACCGGTCACGGCGAGAAACCCCACGGCTTTCATGATTTCGTCGGCCGTTTCCGGCGGAGTCAGCAGGGCCATTTTTTCGGACGGTCGCAATTCCGAAGCGAGGAACCGTATCGCCCCATTCCGGATGCGCGTCGTGGAATTGGTCGCGGTATCGCCGGAGAGAATTTCGGCCTCTTCGGTAAAGGATTCAAGGGTTTTCTCGCCGAGACGTTCCTCGATTTCGAAGCACTCCGCTTCGGTGACATCGAAATAAGGCAGCATTTCCCTGAGCATTCGGGACACATCGGGGCTACCTTTTTCTTTGAGCAGCGCGGCCGCTTGCATCAGTTCCATGGGTAGGATTCTTTGCCGATAATCCGTTGCGGCAATATTGCCCCGCTCGTTTCGGTCGATGGCGCGAAACCAGGTCAACGCAGCTCGGGCACGATCGAGCAGGGCGTTTTTTTCTTCCGTCGTCGACGCAAAAGGAGCGGCCACGTCGTCGTCGAGGGTGGCGTCCTGCCCGAGTACAGAAACGCCCAGACCGGCGAAAATCAAAAGGGCTCCGAACATGGCCGGGAAAAACAAACGAAAACGAAGAGTCTGCATGAGCGGGAATTTCCTGTAAATATCTGAATTGTGCTGCGATTATTCCGCGAGTTCTAAGCCGTCGGTCCAAAAGGTTGCGCCGTCGCCCGTCGGTTGGGCGATGATCTCGATGCGATGGATTTCCAAGGGGCCCAGCAGTCCGTGATCGCGTCGGGCCCAGGCATCGTTTCCGGTCATCGGGATTCGGACGGCGTTCCAGTCATGTTTGGCGCGTTCACAGAGGGAAACGAGGCGGGCGTTGTCAACGGGAGTGAATTCGACGAATCCGGTTTCGGTGTAAAGCCGGATCGCGAAGGAAGCGAAAAGAATCGCTTTGTCGATGCCTTGAGGTTTACCCGGTTTGAATTTGGCGTTGGCAGCCTCGGGGGCGAACAGGGAAAAGCGGATTTCCTTGAGTCGGTTGCCGTCGAGTCGGGCTTCGCCCTGGGCGGGCCAGATGACACGTACGGCATCCTTGCCATCGGCGTCGATTCGAAAGGAGCGTTCGTGCTTTTGGGTCGGCTCGTTTTTCCCGGCCTTGTCGCCGTCCAAGGCAGATTGCAAGGAGCTCAGGGCATCTCGGGAACCGGCCGCGCTTTTATCACTTTTGAATAATCCGACTGGGTTGCCATCCAGTGAGATCAATGTGGCCGACCCGCCGATGGAACGCACTTCGAAAAGTGGGGGAAATTGCTCCGAAACGGCCCAATCGGCGGCCTTTACCGTCTTCAAAGCGGGGTGGAAGAGATCCTCACGATATCCCAGCGGGTTGACGGCATCCGCTTGTCGGCTGTTGAAAATATCGGTGACGCTGATGTAAAAATCGAGAGCCCGAATCTCCTCCTGCCGGACGAGCCATTCGGATTGGGCGTCTTTTTGCGTCTTGGCCAATTCTTTCAGGGCGCTGCATCGCGGTTCGCCTTCGGATTTGTCCGCCTTTTCGGCAACGGTGGCCGCTTGGAGCGGTTTCGGCGTTTCAGACGGGGTCTCCCGCTCTTTGCGAAGCCGGATGGCCTTGGCCTGTGGCGTGTTTCGTTGGTCCGCGGAGAAAGTGCTGTTGGTATATTGCGAGATGAATTTGCCGAGATAAGTTCCCGCGCCCAAGGCAAGCACGATGGCTAACAGGAAAATCAGGATGCCCACGCCACCTTTTTTCGGCGGGTTGGTTTCGGCAGCGGATGTTGATTGGGCCTTGGTAAAACCGGATTCCGATTCGCTTTTTTGTGATTTCTCGCCGGCCGTCGGCAATCGGATGGCGGAGGAGGAGCCTTTCGACTTGGCGGAGTTGGAATCGGATTTCATTTCCGTCCCGGGTTTTTCGGCCGAAGATTGGACGGTCGAATCGGGAACGGTTGCGGTATTCCAATCGACTACGGCACCGGGTTCCGTGGCGGGCTCGGTGACGGCGTCCGATTTGGGTTCCGACTTTTCCGTGTCTTTCAGCTTTTCTGCCGGAGCCGCTTGGGCGGATGTGGTGTTTGGGTTACCGGCCTGGCGATCCTCCAAGGGGATGACCGGGCCATCCTGCGACTTGTCGGGGACAAGCAGGGTTTTATGGCATTGATTGCAGCGAACTTCACGACCGGCGATGCGGTCCTGGAGCTCATAATGTTTTCCACAGGAGCAGGTGAATTTGATCATGTCCGACAACCCCCATCGTGAAAATAATCCACGATCCAAATGTTGATAATACGACCACATTCTAGCTGATTAGGACGGAAAACTCAACTGGTGGAAACATGGGAAGTCCGTGTCCCGGCTTTTTCCTGATGGTCTAAAAAAATATTTGGCCGGCGGCATCATTGTGGATAGCCATTCGTTTTTCTTCGCAAAAGTGACGAAGCACATCATTTTGCCGACCGATTCATGGACGCTTGCCGGAAAACACGGAAAACAGCGGCGTGACCCCTTGTGTTTTACCAGAGCCTAGATAGAATGAACGCAAACTGGAGAGGTGGCAGAGTGGTCGAATGCGCCGGTTTGCTAAACCGGTGAACTGTTACAGGTTCCGCAGGTTCAAATCCTGTCCTCTCCGCTTGCGGAGAAATTAAGCCCTTTGGCGATAACGTCGAAGGGCTTTCTCCATTCTATATCAACACTTACGCCATTCAACGTCAAGTTCAAACACAGGATTTCGAGTATTTGGCGTTTTGCGTCATAATCTGCCGTATCCCACCGCTCTATAAGGTTTTGGGAGAGTTCAAACGACTTTACCGCTAAATCGGCGTTTTCATGCCGATCCTGCTGCAAACCCGCCAAACGAATTGAAAGGTTCGCCTCTTGTTCCCGTAGTTCGCTGCTTTTACGCTCGAAATCCGCTTTGCTGATTTCATCATCCATACGAAGGTTTAACAAACGATCCTGTTTTCCTCGAATTTCAGTTTGGAGTCGGTTCAACTTGGCGATTTCATCCACGGCCAACTTTTGATCCGATTCGGTTTTCGCCTTGATGACACTGACAAACCACTTTTTGAGGGATTCATCGTCGATCCGCATTTGTTTGAAGAATCCCAATACTTGGCGGTCGATGTCGGATTCCTTCAATCTGGTTTTAGGATGTCCTTCAATCGTATTGTACTTCGAACAGCGATAATACGTATGCCGTCGAATTCCACCAGATTTCAATGGTTTTTTGATACTTTCACCCGTAATGACGTGTCCACAGTGTCCGCACTCAATCAATTCCCCTGCAAAGAGCAATTCGTGAGATTGATAATGTCCCCGATTGAGTAATCCTTGAACCCGTTGCCATGTTGCATAGTCAACAAGCGGTTCGTGCGTACCATCCCACCATTGTTCACGAAACCAAATCTTGCCGATGTAGGATTGATCGCTCAAGATGGTCGCTATTTTGCTCCGTCCGAATTTGGGCTTTGCCGATGAATAATAGACCCCTTCCTGATAAAGCCGTTTGACCAACGAATCAATCCGTTCGCCATGATAAGCATAAAGTTCAAAAATACGTTTGATCTTTGAACCGTTTTCGGGGTGTACACGTACCAGTCCCCGATTGTTTTGCCGATAATTCTGATAACCGTAGGGAACGACTTGGGAGAAAAACCCTTCCCTGACCCGTCGCTCCAAACCTTCTTTTACGTCGATACTCTGTTGTTGGGTTTGGTAAGTCGCCATGTTGGCCAGATTTCGAATCTGCATCCATCCAGCAGGGGTGTGGGAAAACGGCTGCTGAATAAACTCAACCAAAACACCGTGATTCGCTTCCAAATCCTCCAACCGTGCAAGGTCTGCCGTGTTTCTGATTGCTCGATCAACCTTATAAAATAGAATTGCGTCAACAGTATGGGCGTTTTTGATAGTCCAATCAATTAACGCTGAAAATTCTGTTCGAGCCTCTTGTTTCGAG
>JBEBTM010000327.1:0-5471 GCA_040393745.1 Thermogutta terrifontis
TGAATTCCCGGTGGATGGGGCTCGTTGCCAAAAAGACGTGAATCCTCGGCTGTTCGGCCGGTTTGAGCGCATCGGCAGCGGCCTGGATGTCCTTTTCCACACAACGGGCCAAACTGCACACGCTGGACCCCTTAACGGTCTTGGCCACTTCGTTGACCGATTCGAAGTCACCGGGAGAAACGATGGCGAACCCGGCTTCGATCACGTCGACGCCCAGTTCGGCAAGCGCCAGGGCGACCTGGAGCTTTTCGCTCAGGTTCATGCTGGCCCCGGGAGATTGTTCGCCGTCTCGTAACGTGGTGTCGAAAATTTTGATCGTTCGCATGGAATTCCCCTTCGTGGAATGGCGTGTTTTGGAATAAACCAACCCATTCTACCCCATTTTACGGGTGAATCAAGCCGGAAAAAAACGCGAACCCGAAAAGATGGGATGACGGGAGTAATGGGCGTCTTGAATTTTCCCTGGACATTTTGTAGAATGACGCTGTTCGTGTGTTCCTTGGTTCCCCTTTTATGAAAGGAAAAACGATGAATCGACGTCATTGGATCAAAAACATTCTCGGAAGCACCGCCGCCGTGGCCGCCACCGCCGCCGGAGCCCGTCTTCTCGCCCAGGACGGCCAGCGGCGTCCGTTGCGAGGCCAAGGTCGCCAGCGTCCCGAAGGTGGCGGTCGGCCCGCCCGGACCCTCACGAAGTACGACAATTCCCACTTTTACAAGGCCGACGGCTCGTTCAACGAACAGGCCGCAAAAGACGCCTTTGCCGAAATGTTCCGCTTCCACCGCTACACGCTGGCCAATGTGGTCGAGGATCCCCGATTCTGGGTCGTCGATTTCGGCCTCGGCGACTTTGCCAACGTCGGTATGGGCGGTATTTTCTGGGTTAACGACAAGGAACATGGTTATTTTGGTCATGAAATTTACCTCTTGCCTTTCCAGATGATCCCCGAACACGCCCACGTTCCCGCCGAAGACAAACCGGCCAAGCACGAATACTGGCAGGTTCGAAATGGAAGCATCTTCAATTTCAGCTTCGGCGGTTCAAAAGACGACCCCATGCCCGAAGGCGTGACGCTGCCCAAATCGCAACTCGACGCCGACGCCATTACCTGCTTCAAATGGCAGGAACTGACCCCGACCACGGGCCTGGGTAAGGGCGAAGCCGTCCTGAACAAGATCGGCGAATTCCATTTCATGATGGGCGGTCCCCAAGGCGCGATCGTCACCGAATACGCCAACTATCACGCCGGACCGGGCCTTCAGCTTCGGAACACCAAGGCGAAAATGTAGTGGCCCTGTTTGGAAGCCGCCAAATGGTGTCATCCACGCGTAAGCGGGGATCCGGATGAGAGATTTTCAAACCCAATTGCACAGCCTCAAATCAATACGGTGCAAAGGGTTGCGGTATTTGATCTCTGGTTCCCGCCTATGCGGGAGTGACGAAGGTAGATTTGCTGATTTTGTAGCAGGCAACTCGCAGCTTCGTTTCTGGAATTTTCCATTTTCAATTGTCAATTTTCCATTAAAAAACTCCGGGGGCTTCGATTCGCGGTACTCTTGGACGATATGGATTTGAATTAACCCCACAAAGCACAATGCAATTTCTTCACTTTGGCGTTCCCACGACGGAAGACAAGCCGGGCATGAATTTGATCGAAGCCCTGGGCGTTTACGTGACCGACTCTTCGGCTGATCCGTTCATGATCGAATGGCTTCGCTTTCTGCCTGACAGTCCGATGGACAAGATGGTTCAAACGATGCCGCACGCCGCGTACATGGTCGACGACCTGGATGCCGCGTTGAAAAAAGGTCGGGTCATCTGCGAGCCCTTTTCACCGGGGCCGGGCACCCGATTGGCGTTCATCGATTTCAACGGAGCCGTGATCGAACTCATGGAATCGAAACCCGCGGCCTCCTGCGGTTGTGGCTGCGGCTGCGGATGATTTTTCCTGAATTCTTCGTGGTGAACCGCATTGTGTCCCGTCAACAAAGCCGCGAGCTCAAGTGCTCGCGGTCTTCCTTTCGTTTTGCAGATTGAACGCATGAACATACTCGTGATCGGATCGGGCGGACGCGAACACGCCCTGGCTTGGAAATTGGCGCAGAGTCCCCGGACGAACCGGATTTTCGTTGCGCCCGGTAATGCGGGCACGGCCTCGGACGGGGGCGACATCGAGAACGTCCCGATTTCCGAAACGAATTTTCCCGCCTTGATCAAATTCGCCAAGGAAAACAAGGTCGGCTTGACCGTCGTCGGGCCCGAGATACCGCTTTGCCTGGGAATCGTCGACGCCTTTGAAGCGGAAAAGCTCCGCGTTTTCGGTCCCCGGAAAGCGGCCTCGCAGCTTGAAGGCAGTAAGATATTCTGCAAGGAGATCCTGAAAAAAGGTGGCGTTCCCACGGCGGGCTATCACGCCTTCTCAAAAGGTCGGGACGCCCTTGAATATCTTGAACAAGGTGACGATGTTCCCGTGGTCGTGAAAGCCGACGGGCTCGCGGCGGGCAAAGGCGTCGTGGTCTGTTCGGGCCGAAACGAGGCCATGGATGCCGTGCACCGGATTTGTGACGATCGGGAGTTCGGTCCGGCCGGAGACCGGATCATCATCGAAGAAAAGCTCGAAGGCCAGGAAGCGAGCGTACTGGCGATTACCGATGGTTCGACCATTTTGACGTTGCCGGCCGCGCAGGATCACAAGGCCGCGTATGACGGCGATTTGGGCCCCAACACCGGCGGGATGGGCGCCTATTGTCCGGCGCCTATTGTCGACACGAAAACGATGCAGTGGGTCGAGGAACATATTCTCGTACCCACGGTCCATGCCTTGAATCATTCGGATGCTCCGTTCAAGGGGGTTTTATACGCCGGTTTGATGATGACCCGGCAGGGGCCCAAGGTGTTGGAATATAACGTACGTTTCGGCGATCCCGAATGTCAGCCGATCCTCATGCGACTCAAAACGGATTTGCTTGACGTGTTTGAAGCGACCGTGGACGGAAAATTGCTTGACCTAGGCCCCTTGGAATTCGATCCTCGCTCGGCCGTTTGCGTGGTTATGGCCAGCAAGGGTTATCCCGGTAGTTACGAAAAAGGATTTCCCGTTCGCGGCCTGAGCGAAGCGGCTAAGGTTGAAAATACCAAGGTTTTCCACGCCGGAACCTCATTTAACGAAGCGGGCGAAATCGTCAACGCCGGAGGCCGGGTACTCGGCGTGACAGGCTTGGGCGACAGCGTTTCCGAAGCGAAACTCGCCGCATACACGGCCGTTCGCTGCATCCGCTGGGACGGCGCTTGGTGTCGGAAAGACATTTCGGACAAGGCCGTGAGATAAATTGAAAGCCGGTTGGCGGGACGTTTTTCTCTTTCGAATAATGAAGCAATATCTGACGTTGATCGTTTTCATTCTCTCGTTGGTTTCGACGGTGTCGTTTGTCGATGCGGATAAGAAGCTACTTTGTCGACATGAGCATTATTTCATCATGACGGCGGACAGCCGTAATGTGCTGGACATTGCCAACGCCTCGCAAGCTGAAAACGCCGCCATCATTCTGTGGCGTTACCTCCGTGGAAGCAACCAACAGTGGATACTGGAACGGGTACGCCCTTGAACGGACCGCTTCCCGGGAGTTTTTGATTTTGTGACAAATACCGCTCCTGACAATCCGCAGCCGCCCAAACCGCCTTTACCGAAGAAGGCCGGTCCCTTTATTGTCACGGACGAACCGAAAAAAAAGCGGAATACGGCCAAAAAACCGTCCAAAGAGCCGCGAAATGTCGTGTCGGACCGAACGGCCCGGTTTCTGTTGCGCTGGATCCGTGGTGAACGGAATCTGCCCGAGAGAATTGCCCTACCTGGTCAAACGACGAAGAAAGCACCGCGTTCCAAGGACCGTGACCTCCAGGAGGAACTTGCCGAGACGATTCGGCTTCGGCTCATTCCCTGGCTTTGGAGCTTTGTTCTGCACGCGGCCGTCTTGATCACCTTGGCCCTGCTTGTTTATTCACAGGCCCGGAACGAAGACTTGGAAATCATCTGGGGGCCCGACGACGAGCTTGCTGAAATCATGAACGAAAGCAAAGGTCCCGAGGATCTGAACGATATCACGGTCATTATGCATGAGGAATTGATGCAGGAGCTCTTTCCCATCGTGTCGCCGCCCAAGCCGATTCCCGATGCCGTGGTTGAAACCGTTACCTTGGAAGCGCCCAAGGATGCCCCGCCGGGGATCAGTACCGACCAGCGGAATTTCGGCAGCCGAAGTACAATGTTGGCCAAAGGGGGCGGCGATGGCCGGAGCGACGCGGCGGTGCGGGAAGGGCTTCGTTGGCTGGTGAAACAGCAGGAACCCGCCGGGTATTGGGCCCTGGCTGGTCGGTACCAAAATCCGGCTCTTCGGGAACGAGAGAACCGCATCGCGGCGACGGCGATGGCTCTTCTGGCGTTTCAAGGATATGGTGTGACCCCGTATTCGATGGATGAGGGACTTGTTGAGTTTTCCCGAACCGTCCACCTTGGTTGGCAGTGGCTGCTCCAGGAACAGGATTCGCAGGACGGCAGCTTTTTTCGGCGAGGGGCGGCCCCGAACAACGACCGTTTTTACACGCATGGACTTTGTACGATCGCTCTTTGCGAGCTGTTGACCATGACGGGCGATGAATCTCTGCGGAAACCGGCCCAGGCGGCTATCGATTATTGCGTAAAATACCAGAACGTGCTAGGCGGCTGGCGGTACAACGCGGATCGGTACACGCAGGACTCCGACGTTTCCGTGACCGGTTGGATCGTGTTGGCTCTGAAATGCGGCGAAATGGCCGGCCTGACCGTGCCGCCGAAGGTGTACGACGAAGTGAATCGGTTTCTGGACGAGATGAGTCGGGAAAATGGAAGCCAGTATATCTACCGGGCCGGAGAGAATGTGAGTCGAATCATGACGGCCGAAGGACTTCTATGCCGGCAACTGTTGGGTTGGCAGGCGGACGATCAGCGATTACTCCGGGGCGTAAAATCGCTCACGGATCCCGAGGGGTTACCGACATTTGTCCGAGCGCAGCGCCGCGACGTGTATTATTGGTATTATGCGACGAATACGCTCTTTCATGTCGGCGGCGCTCCTTGGAAAACCTGGAATGAAGTGATGCGAAACGGTCTGGTCGAGCAGCAGATCAAAACGGGCCCGGAAAAGGGAAGCTGGGATCCCACGAAACCGACGCCCGACATCTGGGGCATTCAATATGGCCGACATTACACGACGTGTTTTTCGATCCTGATCCTCGAAGTATATTACCGTTACGCCAAAGTTCACGGGGCGAACATTCGATGAACGGCGATGACGAAGCACCAGCCTCAGGTCATGGATGGGGGATCGGTTAGTCTTCCCGCCACGACGACGCCCGAGGCCGGTGCGGCAACCATTATGGATTCTGGGCATATACTTTACTCCACCTCAATCTGGGCAATCCGGATCGGGTTTAC
>JBEBTM010000328.1:0-5435 GCA_040393745.1 Thermogutta terrifontis
GGGGTGTCCATGTACATGAAAATGCGGGCGGCCGTTCCCGGCAAATCCACCGGATAGACGCAGATCAGGGATTTTTTCTTGAAAACCGTCGAATAACTTTCCCGGATGAGGGACGTGTTTTCCCGCATGGCGTTTTGCATGTCGTCGAGAAAGTCGGCTTCGAAACCGAGCGAATCGATGTTCCGTTCGATCAGCCCGGCATCGGAGGCGTACAGTACGGTTCCCGCCTCGCTGACGATGAGCAGACGGTAACTGCCGTCCTCTTCCCATTTGTCGACGAATTGAAACGATTTTTGGTACAGCATCCCGATGCCGATGCACCCGATGACTTTTCCGTTACAAATGACCGGGTAGTTCGTGCTGGCGGCGTAGGTCGGGCCTTTGTTCAGGCCGAACCGTCCCCGGGCCACGCTGTCATGGAACGGGACGCCCTGCTTGAGCGGAACCTCGTACCAGGGGGAGGACAAATCCAGGTCCGGTTCGTCTTCCCATAAGAACGGCTGTGCGGTCACCTTGCCGTTTTCATGGTAGAAAATCCGCGAAAAAACACCGTCTGTCCCGAACGCATCTTCGCCGGGATCGAAATACATCCGAAAACGATAGGCGTTCGGCGTCTTCTCCATCGTGTGAGTCACCATCTCCAAAGCCGTTTCCCGCGCTTGTTCGGAATCGTCCGCGACGAGAGCCAGATTCCGGGCGGTCAATTCGGCCAGACCGGAAGTGCGAAGGATACTACTCCGGACCTGTTCGGCGGACTGTCGGGCGAAGGAAAGTGTTTTTTCTCTTGCCGTACCCGCGCTGGCCTGGAAAACGCTCCGCCCGATCGTGGCGATTACCACGGAGAAAATCAGGATCAAGGGCAACAAGGTTGCCAACAGAATTCGTCCGAAAATCGAATCCGGCAGCATGCGTCTCATCGTTCCACCAAACATCAAAAGGTAGGCTGCCTTTCGCCGAAAGGCAGCGTCGTCGTACTCGACGACTCAGGCCCCGCCAAACAAATCTTTTGGCTGTCCGGAGTCGCTGAGTACAGCGACGTGACCTTTCGGCGAAAGGTCACCTACCAGCTCAATTTTTTCACACGTCAATAAAGTGGGGCAGAGTCGCCGGCTGTATTTCTGAAATACGGCGGCGACGCAACCGCTCGGCGATCGGTCGCCTACCAAGCCAAAATTGATTCACGGGTCGGTAAAAAGGTTTTCCCAGTCGTGAATGTTGTGAACCGCTCTTTTCCGGATGACCGTTCTCGGAACGTCACGGAACGAGTCGGCACGATTGACGAACATTTGCACCAGGTACGGGTCGAAATGCCGCTCCCGGTCGCTGGTGATGATGCTGTGCGCCTTTTCGTGCGTGAATGCGTTTTTGTAAGGCCGCTCCGAAACAAGGGCGTCGTAGACATCCGCGAGGGCGACGATGCGCGCGGACAACGGCGTTTCCTTGCCCTTGAGTCCGTAAGGATAACCGATGCCGGCCCATTGTTCGTGATGATAAAGGGCGATCTCGCGGGCCGTGGCCAGGAAGGGATCGTTGCCGGCCGAATCGACATATTCATCGAGAAACTCGGCGCCGTAGAGCGTATGTTTTTTGACCACGTCGAATTCTTCCTCCGTGAGTTTGCCCACCTTGCCGAGAATACGGTCGGGAATGGCGATCTTGCCGAGGTCGTGCAGCTTCGACGAATCGACGATATTGTTGGCCTCCCGGATCGTCAGCACATACCCGGGCCTCGGATTGTTGAGCAGTTCCTCGACGATCAGGCGAACGAAGGCCGTGGTGCGCCAGATATGATCGCCCGTATGGTGATCGCGCATGTCCGTCGCCTTGGCGAGCATGTTGAGGATGCTTTGCTCGCGGAGTTTCAACCGGCTGAACGCCTGGAGGAGATTGTTGGTTTTCTCCTCCACCAGCATTTCCATCTGATTGCGATAGCGCTGCAATTCCAATTGATGCCGTACCCGGGTGAGCAGCACCTTCGGCTTGATGGGTTTGAGCAGATAATCTCCCGCGCCCTTCTCCAGGGCAAGCACTTCGCTGTCGCCGTCTTCGATGGCGGTTAAAAACAGAATGGGAATACTGTCCGTCCTGATGTCCTGCCGCAGAGCGTCCATGACGACGAAACCGTCCATTTCCGGCATTTTGCAGTCGAGAATGATCAGATCGCACGGAGCCGTGGAAAGGAACCGCAAGGCCGTCGAACCGGAGGCGAAGGGCCGCACATCGTAGTGAGGGTGCAGAATATTCAAGACGGTACTCAGGGTGATCGGGTCGTCATCGACGGCAACGACCGTCGGTTTGAAATGGTTCGTCATTTTGGTTCTCGCAATAGGATTGTCCGAATACGGGTCGTTGTTCCGACCGAAAATCAAGTCGCCTCCAAGGGGTCATTTAATATGATAACCGTATAATCGACGTTGTCCACCTGTTATTATTGTGCCAATATATCGAATCGATATTGCCATACGTTACGGTGACGATCCGGCCGCTTTCCGCCCCGAATGCATGTAACAAATGGCATGTAATCACATGAAGTTTGGCATGATTTTTAGTCTTTGAAAGCCGGATATTTTTGTTGTAATCAATTTTTGGGCGGACTCGGGATTTGTTCGTGTTCGAGCGGAAATAAAACGGCAACATGGCGGTTCTTCTTGGGAATACGTTTTCAGCGGAATACCGCTTAATCTTTTCATATCCTTGTTTTACATTTGCGAGTCATGAAATACCAAGACATTGCAATTCCGAGAAAACGGATTCTTCTCCTGGTGGAAACGTCGAAATCCTTCGGGTGCAAAATCATCGAAGGCGTCAACCAGTATTCTCTCGAAAAAGGAAATTGGATGCTCCTGCTTAAAGACGGGAGCCTGAATGACCTGACCCACAAAATGGTAGGGCAAGTCCCATGCGACGGAATCATCGCACGGTCGACGACGAAAGACATGTTTGCCGCGTTGCGAAAAACACGTGTGCCGACCGTCGAATTGTTGGGCGATGGAAAAACACACCGGGCCGACATTACCACCGATCGGACCAAGGCCGGTGAAATGGCTTTCGAGCATTTGCATGACCGCAAACTTCGGCATTTCGCCTTTTTCAGCCTGGGACATTGCTGGTGGTCGCGAGAAGTTCTGGACGGTTATTCCCGACAGTGTCGAAAAAACGCTTTTCCATGTCATGTATGCGAAATGGAAAAAATCGTAACGACCCTGCCGTTGCCCGTCCAGGCGGACACCGGCGTGGAAAAGACGGTTGCCTGCTGGTTGGAAAGTCTCCCCAAACCGATCGGCATTCTTTGTCCGGAAGACGGTCATGCGGCTTTTCTCGTCAATATTTGCATCCAAAACGGCCTGGCCGTTCCGTTCGATACCGCCGTACTCGGCATCGGGAACAATCCGACCTTTTGCTGCAATGCGGCCTGGCCGCCGTTGTCCAGCATCGTCTTGAATTGTACGGGAATCGGGTACCGGGCGGCTAAATTATTGGACGATAAGATGCATGAAACGGATGATGTCGCGCAAACTCAAAGAATCCCGCCTCTCTATATCGCCGTGCGTCACTCGACGAACTTTGCCGCCGTCGTCGATGAAGATGTCGGCCGCGCCATCCAGTTTGTCAGCGAAAACATGGGCGCTCATTGCACACTGGAACAGATCGCCGCCTATGTCGGTCTCTCAAAACGAACGCTGATCCGTCGTTTTCATTCCATTTTCGGACATCCGCCCGAACGGGAGATATTCCTGATCCGGTTGAATCGCGCCAAGGAACTCCTGATTGAAACGGAATTATCCATCAAGCAGATCGCGCACTGTATCGGTTATCAATCGACGGATTATTTTGTCCGGATGTTCCGGCAACATGTCGGCACGACGCCTCTTCTTTTTCGACAACAAGGCAAGGGGTTGCGATTATCCATATCGGAGGAATGACCCCGCGACCGACAGGTGCATAACATGCCGAAGTCATTACAACGCATCTTCACGTTATTGACCTTTCTCACCCGGCACTGGTCATTCCGATCACGGAGTTCATCATTCACGATTGGTATATCAATACGGTCATGCAGGAATTCCGGCCGATCATCGGAGAACGTTTCGGACACCACTTGGAAAAACTGCGGAAGGAATTCGGTATCCGATCCCATAAGGCTTTGGCCTTCATGTAATCTTTTCCGGTTCCTCAAACAAACGATAGCACCCGTTCGGAATTTGGGCTGAAAGGTCGACGATTACCGACCCCTAAGATACCCAAGCTGACGAAAAAACATGCCCGTCAATCAGGGCCGCGAATGCGAGAAGGCTGATAAGGTCGATCCCATGGAAAAAGCCCTGCAAGACTTAAAAATGTTTTGCAGGGCTTTTTTCGATTTTTGGATCACACTTCGGATCTAGGCAGTTGGTGTCACGGAATGGCGTGACTTCCAACGTAATAAAAACGACCCGACAAGGCGGAACCGATTGAAAATCCCATTATTTCAACCTGTCCGGGAGGGGCAGGTCGAGCATCGTAATCATGTTGCGTATGGTGGTTTTGATCACTGTTTGACTTAACCGGATGATAAATTCCTCATCGTAAAAGGCTTCAAGCGCTCCTCTCGCCATAATGTAAAACACGGTCTGCGCATCGGGCTGATGCGCCCAAACATACGCATCCTCTTCCGAGCCGTTCGGATTGAGTAGGGCGTAAAATTCAAGCCTTTTATCGGCTTCGAGTTTAAGAACCTCCCCGATCAGCCGGAGATAAACGGGCGAGGGGTCGAACAGTTCACGGAAAATCAGCTTTTGTTTCCATTTCTCATCGATGTGTAAGTTACGCTGAAAATAATTCATGATGATACGCTGGATGGCATAGGCTTTTCCCTCCGGCGTATCGAGTGCGAACGGTTCCTGCTGCAAGAGAACGTCATAGGTGAGAACGTTCGTGGTATCGAAAAGGGAACGAAACACCTCGGTGTAGAGATCTTCTTTGACACGAAAATGATAATGGACGCTGCCATGCTGGAGGCCCAATTCCGCGGCGATCATGCGGGTGGTCACCTTGTCGTAACCGTGCTCCGCGAACAGTAGCGATGCCGCTTTAATGATACGCCCGCGTGTGATTTCTGATTTGGATGACATAGGACTGAAAGTATGTTGAATTCGGTTCCTCGGATGAATCATCAGGCATTCTCCCGATCTTCGGGAAAAAATGCCCCCCTATGGACAAAAAACCGAATAAATAAGGGTTGTATCAAGGAATATCGAAAAAATTGATACTTAACATTATATCAATAATGTACTTATGGATATTTATATTTTTTTTGAAAAATATCATTGACAAGTTATGATCAGCGCGATAAATTACAAAAAACTGACCAAAACAATCGATTTGTATAAATATTCTAATCGATATAAAAAATTTGTCAAATGAAGCACTATTACCTGGTACTCAAAGTAGACTAT
>JBEBTM010000329.1:0-5435 GCA_040393745.1 Thermogutta terrifontis
GTCCTCGTGAATCCGTAAACTTATAAGCATTTATGGTTTGGAACATCGTTTTGCCTCGTATGCGATCGGCAGAACAACAAGCGGTCGGGGCGCATAAAGAGGGAGCCCCATGTTGCTCCATGCGGAATTCCGAGCCATGCAACTGACCGCCTGCGCAAGCGCAGAAATACAACGTCCCGATGAAGGGAGCGTCATACCGAAAACCGCAAGCCCAGTGCATGACGCTCCCATTTTTTGAGAGACGCATGTTACTGGGATTTCATTTTTCCAACCGACGAGCCGGGTTGCATTTGGAAAAAATGGAGCAATGCCTGCGTTCAAGTTTTAATGCCCGATTAGACCGGGCTAAATGTTTTTATTCGTTATCTCGCAATAGGTTATTAAAAATGATCGTTTTTGAAACTATACTCGTTTTTCAAAGTCAACGCAATACGGAAAAATCAAAAAACCTTTTTCAATATTTTCCATTTGTATCGCGATTATAGCATATCAACGGCCATTTTGACAGACTTCCGGCAATCAATTACCCAAGCGGAAACGTTCGAAGATACTATGCCCGAAGCCATTTCCGACTGCAATGAAAAAATCGATTGGAGTGATTTGCGGAGAAAACCGCCGCTAATATTTTCGCTATTTTGCCCAGTATTTCCATCGCGGCAGCAATAACGTGCTATATCTACTCGGGGAAAAGCCACTTCCCCGTGGATAGGTTGGGGAAACGGTTCATCTTGCGGAGACTCGCCGTTCCCCCGGTGCAGGTTTCACTCTCCTTCGCTGAGGAGAATGCTCCTTACAATTTAATTATAGACAGTTGAATTGTGGGAGTCAAATGGAATCGTGTTGCGGCGTGTTTTCGTCGTACGCGCTCATTCTATTAAGTCGCATGACAGTATCTATCTGTTATTAAAGCGCTTGCGACTTTCCAATTCCGCATGTTTCCACGGAAGAATTTACACCCCCTATAAGACTACATCCGTAGAGCGCTGACCAATTCGGGCGTTCTGCATAGTCGAAAACGTATTTGAAGGAGAAAATGATGATGGAAATGAAAAATCCCGTCGAGGAAATCGCGCTGGCCGACATCTTTCTGGACCGCGACACCCAGATTCGGGTTTCGACCAGCGAAGAAACGATCCAACGTTACTTTGACGTCATGATCGACGAGAACGCCCGCGATTCTTTTCCGCCCATCTTGTTGCTTCGTGATCATGACGGACGGATGTGGCTTGTCGACGGTCATCATCGCGTCATGGCGGCAAAACGTCGCAAATTCACCATGATCAAAGCGACCATTATGCCCGGCACGAAGGAAGACGCCATTTGGGAGGCGATTAAGGCGAACAGCCAAAACGGGCTCCCTCTCGGGCGGGCCGATATTCGTCGTGCCGTCATTATGGTACTGGAAGTGTTGCCGCATAAATCAACCACGGCGATTGCAGATGCGGTCGGCTGCTCACAATCCTACGTTGTCAAAATAAAGAATCAGGTTATCACCAGTGATAACCTGGCAGAATCCGAACCGGTGAAAATCGAAGGCAAGGACGGCAAAATGTATTCGTCGCGTCGAAAGCGAAATTCGAACAAAAAGACGTGTCCCGATGAACCTGTTTCGTCTGCGAAAACACAATCGAGTGAGACGTCACCGGATCACGTTGTCGTTGATTTGGCATCAGAGCCTTGGACGGAGCCGAAAATCACTGCGATTCAAGGAGATGCCGACGAAATCAAATGCCGACGGATCGAAGCGGATACCAAGGAGCAGAGCGTGATTGCCGCAACAAATCTCTTGCAGCAACGACTTGAAGAATGGTTCGCGGTCGCTCCTTGTGATATGCACGAAGGATTCGCCAAACGTAACCGTGAACGCATTGAAGCGCTGATTTGTTGATCCATTTTCGGATGTAGTGAATCGTTCGGTCTTTTTGCCGTTTTCAATTCTCTCTGAAGAATAGTTCCCCATCCGTAGTCGTCGGGAATATTTTTCGTAACGATAGTTCGTTTCCTGTTTCCATTCACCCACCAACAACGGAGGAACATGAAGCACAAAGATACATCCGAGTGAAACACCAATTTGCTCAAACTTTTATCGCCGACGCTCGATTCGGAACAGGTCCGGTCGATGGGAGCGACGATTTGTCGAACCGTTTAACAATTTGAATATATGAACAAAATCATGAATGACACAGCCATAGTCCAGATCGACGACTTGACGGTGGAAAAACCACGCCCGCGTCCTGTCGGCCGCCGGGTTACCTCAGCCTTTTCCACGTTGGTCAAGAACGGCAATGTGGTTGGTGTCGTTAAGTTCGCTCGGGAAAACAAACCATCTGTTTCACCGGAACATCCGGAGGTCCGACAACTGAGGGAGATGGCCACTCATACGCGCGTTCCGTTTTTTCTCGTGCAATACGCTGCGGACTTTTTGTGGTATGACGTTGTTGCCGGAAACGAGATCGCTTTGACGTTCATTCCCGTTCCCGCAAGGTTGACCGAGCCGGACTGGATTGACCTTTTCGATCGCT
Source organism: Thermogutta terrifontis (assembly GCA_040393745.1). Taxonomy (GTDB): domain Bacteria; phylum Planctomycetota; class Planctomycetia; order Pirellulales; family Thermoguttaceae; genus WRKP01. Next base: position 2,523 of record JBEBTM010000329.1, read on the forward strand.
GTGCCGATGCAAAATCTGTGTAGCTGTTACGATATGTTCGCGAGGCCGGGTGGTCAAGGCCGCCCGGCTTCACGGCAACGGATCAGTCAACGGCTGATAGCCTAATTTTTCAGAGTAAATCACCTTCGACGTCCTTTGCCGAAGTATGTATAATCGGGTAAAATATACGCGATACCGCCCCATATTTTGCCGAAAGTTTATCAATATGACAGCATCAAACGACCTGTTTTCGAGTATCGCTCTCCCACTTGCTCTGAAAGGATACGCCGTTTTTCCTTTGGAGCCCGGCGGTAAAAAGCCCATTACGCAACACGGTTGCAAGGATGCGACGACCGATCAAGCGACCATTCAAAACTGGGCGGTCCAAGACGGGGACGCCAATGTCGGTATCCATTGCGGAGGCATGGTGGTTCTCGACTTGGACGTGAAAGACGGCAAGAACGGCATTGCGGATTTGGCCGAAATGGTGAAGACGGCGGGACTGTTGCCCGAGCACCCGGTTGTGCGGACGCCGACCGGCGGTGAGCACCATTATTTTCATACAACGGCAAAATTTACCAACAAGGTCGGTGTTCCGTTTCAAGGCCGCAAGACGGGAATCGATATTCGCACTGGCGGCGGCTATGTCGTCGCGCCCGGTTCCCGGCTCGGCGGTTTCAGCGGTCAAGGAGAGTACACCGCTCAAAGAGAACTGCCCCGTTTTGAGAATCTGCCGGAGTTGCCGGAAAGCTGGGTCCATGTTCTGCGGCCTCCGATCAGCGCTTCGGCGCCGCAGTTGGCCTTTACGAATTTCAAGACAAATACGAACGATAAAGTGCTCGACCGGGCGAGTGCTTATCTCGACAAATGCGATCCGTCCATTCAAGGGCAAAACGGTAGCGGAGCCTTGTATCGAGCGGTGTCACTGATTATGTACGGATTCCTACTAGATGATGCGACGGTCAAACGCCTTGTCCTTGAGCGTTTCAACCCACGTTGTCAACCGCCTTGGACCGATGCGGACAAGGACGGTATCGACCATAAAATCAGGGACGCCAGGGCGAACCCGCTCACCGAGAAACCGCTCGGTTGGCTGCTCGAAGAAAGAGTACAAAATAAACGCATCGCCGATGATCCCGGCATCGACGCACTTGTTCAGCAATGCCGGGACACGCTGCCGATGGCGGAAGCCGCTCAGTCGACAGGGCGCAAACCTCCCTTCGGTGTGTATTCGCATGTCCAGCTCCTCAACATGGATCTGACGCCGAAATTTCTGATCGAAGATGTGCTGGTCGAAGGTCAGCCGATGATCGTCGGCGCTCCCAGAAAGTGCCTGAAAACGTCGATTCTGCTCGATATGGCCGTTTCGCTCGGCGGCGGCGACCACTTTCTGGGCCGGTTCGAAGTTCTCAAGCCGTGCAAGGTTCTGATCATGTCAGGTGAATCCGGGCTGGCGACGATCCTCGAAACGGTCAACCGCATCTGTCAGCAAAAAGCCTCGCAACGGTCCAACATTGAATTTGCCGCCGGAGGGCAGGAGATATCCGTGCCGTGGGACCGTCTTGTGGCGAAAGGCGTCATTCCCATCGCCGACAATGTTCTAATCAGCGACGCCGTGCCGACCTTGGCCGACATGGAACACATGGATGCCCTGAACGAAATTCTTGAAACAGAAAAGCCGGGTGTGGTGATCTTCGACCCGGCCTATCTCATGATGGACGGCGAGGATGCGGGCAATGTCATGGCAATGGGCAAACAACTGCGCGGCATCACGGAGATTTGCACCAATCACAAGGCGACGATGGTGCTGGCCCACCATTTCACGAAGGGCTCGCAAAATGCCGATCACGGCAAAAAAACGGGTATGCCCGATCTGAACGACCTGTCTTGGTCGGGTTTTGCGGAATTTGCCCGGCAATGGATTCTGCTGAATCGAAAAAAACTGTACGAAAGCGGGACGGGGGAGCATTACCTGAATATGGTCATTGGCGGCTCGGTCGGTTTCGGCGGCATGTATTCCCTCGAAGTCAAGGAAGGCCAACTCCCGGACCGCTTTTGGCAGCCCACCTTGAAAAAACTGGAACGCGACAAACCGCAACCCGACATATCGCTCATTACCGAACTGACGGTCAACGACGAGAAGTTCTTCATCCCCTCAAAGGAGCAAAAGACCGTCTTGGACTTCCTGAAGGAGAATTCAGACGGCGTTTCCAAGACCGGAATCAGGAAGTTGAAAGGTTGCGGCGAGAAAGCCGGTAGCATTCTAAAAGAGCTTATCGATGCCGCCCAGATCGTGGTCAAAAGGGAGCACCGAAATGGTTCGAAAGAAGCTGACTATTATTATTCTGCCGCACAGTCCGGGCCAGAGAAGAGCAAAGATTGATTATCGTATTGCTGATCTAAAATTCACCTGCGACATGGTGGCGTATTTTGGGACGGGGAGAAGGGAGCCTTAAGGCCCCTCACCCGTCTTAAAATACCCGCCGCAGGTGGGACCGTGTGGGAAGTTATTTTCCTTAAGGGAACCGATTTTTCCACACCATCTGCTAAGTCATTATTTTTCAATGTCTTGAGATAGTATGGGCATTTTTTCGCCACACGGTCCTACACACGGTCCTAAAAGTTGAAAAACAGGTCTGGCAATCAAACAAGTCTGGGTGGCAAAAACAGACGAAAAATTGAGAGCGCGGCTCATCAGGGGTGTGTATCCGGTACCGAGAGACGGACGCCGAGGAATAAGGCCCACACAGGCCGCTTAACGGTCGACGGCTGTCTTCCGGGGAAAACGTACTCTTCAGCCGCATTCATGTCCGTGTCGGTCCGCACGAGGGCTTAACGGCGATTTCTGTACCGTCGCCAAATAATTTTTTGGTTCCTTCCGGGCCTTTTTTTCTTTTGTTGTCGGCGGGAACACCCCCCGTCTTGTGGTAGAGT
>JBEBTM010000330.1:0-5407 GCA_040393745.1 Thermogutta terrifontis
GCCCCGGTCGTTGCCCTGTCGGCCCCGAAAACGACGCAGGATGTCGCCAAGGCGGAACGCCAGAATAATCCGTTTTTCAAGAATCCGACCTCGGAATTCCTGAAAGATCCGATTCCGGCGAAAGATTCCGAGGCGAAAACCGAAGGCGAGATGAAAATCTATGTCGAAACGATTCCCGGCACCGATGTCAAGTTCAAGATGATCCCGATCAAGGGCGGCAAGTTCAAAATGGGCAGCCCCGACGACGAAGAAGGCCGCCAAGACGACGAAGGGCCGCAACGGGAAATCGAAATCAAGCCGTTTTGGATGGAAGAGCACGAAACAACCTGGGTGGAGCTCGAACAGTTCACGATGAAGCTTCTCCGTGAATCCCGGACAGACGTTGACGCCTTGTCGATCCGTGAAAAACTGGCTGACGCCTTGGCCGTTCCGACGCCGGCATATGATATCGGTTCGATCAGCTACGACAATGCCGGTAAGCCGGGCTATCCAGCCAGCGGTATGACGATCTACCATGCCCAGGTTTATTGCCGATGGCTCACCATGCTCACGGGCCGGTATTACCGCCTGCCTACCGAAGCCGAATGGGAGTACGCCTGCCGAGCCGGAACCACGACCGCCTATTCTTTCGGCGAAGACGACAGCGACATCGACGATTACGCTTGGCATTTTGGCAACAGTGACGGTGCGTCACAGAAGGTCATGAAGAAAAAGCCCAACGCCTGGGGACTCTACGACATGCACGGCAACGTCTCGGAATGGGTTTTGGAGCAGCACGATCCCGAAACCTACTCCAAGCGGAAGTCCGAAGCGTTCGGTGCCCCGGTAAAGCCGCATAAGCCGTCCTATTCGGACGATTATGGCGGTATCGCCCGCGGCGGCAATTGTGAAGACGACGAAACCGTGAACCTGCGTTCGGCACGCCGGCTTTATTCCGAAGAAAGCTGGAAGGCTCAGGATCCCCAGTATCCCAAGAGCATCTGGTGGGTCACGGAAGCCGCTTACGTCGGTTTCCGCGTGGTTCGCCCCCTGGAACCGCCGAAGACGGAAGAAGAAGCTCAAATGTACGAACCGGACCCGAAAGTCTGGGATAAATATTCCGAGTTTAATCTGCGCTAAAATCTGTGAACCGGTTTCGCCATATCTTCGTCAACCCCGCGCAGGCGGGAACCCGGAGATTGGACGCTGTAAATTCTTTGCATCCATTTTACCATCCGAAAAACATGAAACGAATCCTCTCCCTCGTGGCCGCATTGGCCTTCTGCTGTTTTTTCACCGTCTCCCTACAGGGCGCCGAGGCCGAAAAAATCAAGGCCCTGATCATCGACGGGCAAAACAACCACAACTGGAAAGGTACCACGCCCGTCCTCAAGGACCTGCTCGAAAAGTCGGGCAGATTCACTGTCGAAGTGGTCACTTGCACGAAGGAAGACTCGCCGACGTTCAAGCCCGACTTCGGCAAATACGACGTTCTCGTTATGAACTTCAACAACGATCGTCACGATGGCCGGTGGTCCGAAGAAACGGAGAAAGCCTTTGAAAAGTTCGTCTCCGAAGGCGGCGGGCTCGTGATTTATCACGCCGCGGACAACTCTTTCCCGCAGTGGAAGGAATTCAACGAAATGTGCGCTATCGGCGGCTGGGGCGGTCGCAACGAGAAGAGCGGGCCGTACCTCTACATGGACGACGACGGCAACGTGATCCGCAACGAAGAGCCCGGTCCGGGCGGACATCACGGTCCCCAGTGGGCCTTCATGGTCGACAACCGCGAACCGGAACACCCGATCATGAAGGGACTCCCGAAAAAATTCCGGCACTGTTCCGACGAACTGTACGATTTCATGCGAGGCCCCGCCAAAAACGTCACGATTTTAGCGACCGCGTTCGCCGATAAGGAAAAGAACGGCAGCGGTCGGCACGAACCGCAACTTCTCGTGATCGATTACGGGAAAGGCCGGGTCTTCCACACCTGTCTGGGGCACGACGTTAAACAGTGCAAGAGCGTGAGCTTTATTGCAACGTTTACACGCGGAGCCGAATGGGCTGCGACCGGCAAAGTCACGCTCCCTGTGCCCGAAGACATGCCCGGCGAAGACGAACCCGCCTTCCGGGAATGACGGATTCTGTGTCCTTTCGTGTTCTTTGCTTCCCGATATCCCCGAATTCCTTATGCTTCGAACCGACGAAATTCTTTCCACGATCCGGATGCTCCACAACGAGCATCTGGACGTTCGCGCCGTAACGCTGGCCCTTAATTTGAACGACTGCGCAACATCCAATCCCGACGGACTTTGCCGGAAAGTGTATTCCAAGGTCATGGAATTCGCCCGGAATCTCGTCGCCTGTTGCGATGAAGTCGGCGGAAAATACGGAATTCCCGTAACGAATAAAAGGATCGCGATCAGTCCCGCGGCAACGCTCCTTGCCGGGCATGGGCGCAATACCGCCTTGCAGCTTGCCCAGACGCTGGACCGGGCCGCGTCGGAATGTCATGTCGATTTCGTCGGCGGCTTTTCGGCCCTGGTTCAAAAAGGTATTTCCGGCGGCGCCCAGCTTGTCATGGACTCGCTACCCGAGGTGCTTTCGAAAACCGACCGCGTTTGCGCTTCGATTAACGTCGCTTCGCGCAAAGCGGGCATCAACATGAACGCCCTGCAGCAGATCGGCCGAATTATTCCTGAAATCGCCCGGGCCACGGCGGAGCAAAACGGCTTCGGGGCCGCGAAGCTCGTGGTTTTTGCGAATATTCCCGAGGACAACCCCTTCATGGCCGGCGCGTACATGGGCGCGGGCGAACCCGAAGCGGCGATCAACATCGGCGTGAGCGGACCCGGCGTGGTCGGCTCGGGCTTGCAGCGGCGCATCGAGGCGGCCAAGCTCAGCGGCAAGAAACTCACGCTGGGCGATTTGGCCGAGGAAATCAAGATTACAAGTTTCCGTGTGACTCGGGTGGGCGAGCTGATCGGTCGTGAAGTTGCGGAAAAACTCGGCATTGAATTCGGGATCGTCGATCTTTCGCTGGCCCCCACGCCGACCGTGGGCGACAGCATCGGCGAGATTCTCAAGACGCTGGGGATCGCCCAAATCGGTGCGCCGGGCTCCACGGCTGCAGTGGCTCTGCTCAACGACGCGGTGAAAAAAGGCGGGCTCTTCGCATCCAGTTCGGTCGGCGGTTTGAGCGGGGCCTTCATTCCCGTCTCGGAGGATTCCTGCCTGGCCGATGCGGTCGCCCGGGGACATTTGAGCCTGGAAAAGCTGGAGGCGATGACCGCCGTTTGCAGCGTGGGGCTCGATATGGTCCTGATCCCCGGTGACACGCCGCCGGAAACGATCGCCGCGCTGATCGCCGACGAAATGGCCATCGGAGTCATTAACAACAAGACCACGGCGACCCGGCTCGTGCCCGTCCCCGGCGCGAAGGCGGGCGATCAAATCGACTTCGGCGGCCTGTTCGGCTCTTCGCCCGTGCTGGAAGTGCGCAACGTGGGTGCGAGTTCCGAGTTCGTCAACTTCGGCGGCCGAATTCCCGCCCCGCTGCAATCGCTGGGGAATTAACCGCCGATGAACCGACGTTTTTTTCCTTACGCCGTTTTATTTGAGGCGGGGCTCGGCGTCGTAGGTTTGGTGCTTTGCCTGCTTTTAGGTTTACCGTTCCAAAACGGCTTACATGCGAACGCGGCAGCAATTCTGTATATCTTCGCGGGAACGGCCCCGCCGCTGGCGTCGTATTTCTTTTTGAAACGATTACCCGTCGCCGGGCTCAAGGAAATCGAACGGATTTTGCGATCCGTTTTCCGGGAAACCATGCAATCGATGCCCCTGTGGCAGATTGCCGTGATTTGTCTCGCCGCGGGCTTCGGCGAGGAAATGCTTTTTCGCGGCTTCCTGCAACTCGGTTTCTTCGCCTTGGTCGGTTGGGGCGGTTTCGACGCGGCGTCACCGGTGGCCGTGGCCTTGGTTTTCTGGCTCGTATCCGTGGTTTTCGCCGCGGGACACGCCATAACGAAATGGTATTTCGTGCTCTCGTTTTCGGCGTCGTTGTATTTTTGTGTGCTGTATCATGCCACGGGAAACCTGTTCGTCGTCATGGGCGTACACACATTGTACGATTTTATCGTGTTCCTGCGGGTACGGTCGGAATGTCGACGTGAAGACGCCGGTTTCTAAGGAATATACATGCTGGCGTTCCAGACGCTTTTTTTTCGGTAAACGCCCCCCCGTTCTATGTCGATTTTGACGTTGCCGAAAGCCCGTTTGATCGGTGCTCCTGTGGATTGAATCGTCACAAGGTTTTTTCCGAAAACCTAAGCCCGCAGGCGGCTCAATCCGCGTGACGCCAGCGGTGCTTGAGAGAATGAGGGACGTTCAGTAAGTCCAGGCTCCGTGACGTGACCGTGTCGATCATGTCTCCTGGCGTGAGGGGCTTTCCTTTTGCCGCGTAAAAATGCGGAATTGCGGGCTGAACGATTCCGCCCGCAAGCGTGATTCGCTCCATGTTCTGCAAATGAATGAACGATAAAGGAGATTCTCGTACAAGAACAACCAGGCGCCGTCGCTCCTTGAGTTGCACGTCCGCGGCCCGGTGAATCAAATGTCGATGGACGCCCGAGGCGATACAACCCAAGGTCCCGCAGGAGCAGGGGGCGACGATCATGCCGTCGACGGGAAACGAGCCGCTGGCAATCGGGGCCCCGAAATCGTCAGCGTCGTGGAAAACGATTTTTCCCGTCGTATTTTTTGTTGCGGTATTTTTCGGGAAATATTCGTTTGCGATTTTCCGCCGACAAACGTCGAGGAATTCGGTCGATGTCGTTTCCGGCAATCCGACCTCCAACTCCGATCGGACCACGGAAAGGCAGGCCGGACTGACCACGACATGAATTTCTCCACCCGTCGCGAGCAACAGATCCAAAAGGCGCAGACCGTAAACGATGCCGCTGGCCCCCGTCATGGCAAGGATATAACGTTTCACTTTTTGAGACTCCGGGCGCGGTGCCGGACTTCCCGCTTTGTGTGAAGGGATTTATAAATAATTCAAAAGCGACATTTGAAAAATGCTCGAAGTCACCTGCAAAGCCGATTGGTACGTCATTTGTTGCGCGAGGTAATTCAGCGAGGCATCGGCATAGTCGATCCGCAGGACGTTGTTGAGCGTTTCCTCGTGGAGCAGATTTTCGTCCACCAATTGTGCCTGGACGTTGTCCAAGCTGATTTGTATGAGCCAGATCGTGGATCGGGATTGAGTGATCTGTTCCACGGCTTCCTCCAAAAGCTGCGAAGCCCGCTCGATTTCCCGGGTATCGTCGTGTTCCAAAGCGACCAGCATCCGGATCAGCGCATTGTAAATCGAATGCGGTTCCGGCGGATTAGGCTCGTTTCCAGTCAAAAAGCTGTCGCTGCCGCCATC
>JBEBTM010000331.1:0-5390 GCA_040393745.1 Thermogutta terrifontis
CCTTGACTTCATACGGCTCGACTTTTTCTTCGGTGATCGTCTTGTACGTCGTTTGAGGAACGGTTTCAACCCGCTCTTCGGTTACGATGCGCTGCACCTTCACCGGCGTCGTTTGCTCGACACGTTCGACAACCTCCTTATACCGGGTCACGGGAACCTGGCGAATCTGTTCCTCCTGAACCGTCCGAGCGACCTGGTATTCTTCGATCCGGCTCACGATTTCGTCACGGAACGTCGTTCGTGTGACGGGAACCTGTTCGATCCGCTGTTCGGGCACAAAGGATGTGACCGGCACGGTTTCCGAAACGTAATTCGGTTGGTAAACCCGGTTGACCTCGTAGCGTTCCGGGCCGCTCATGGGGACCCAATGGAGCCCCGGCAAACTGACGCGATATCGGCCCGTTGCGGGATCGTAATACTCACCGGCACGCTGCCATGCCAAGCGATGGTACGTCCGGCCCGGCTGGGTGGCGACATTATTCACATAACCGCCGCGGTCGACAGTTTGGGTTTGAAACGTGGTCACGGGCATGTTAGTCGTGTACCGACGTTCCTGCATTACGGTTTCCTCGACGGGCACTCGCCGGGTTTCACGCACTTCCCGCTCCTGCGTTTCGATAACCTGCTTGGGCACGAGGTACTTTTCTTCCCGGAACGTCGTTTCGGGGACCATTTTAGTGACGTTGTAGCTGGTGTCCCGATACTCGGTCTCCTCGACGGGCCGATTGACCGTGTACTTACGTTCGACGTAAGAGGTTTCCGGCACGGTCCGGGCCACGGTGTAACGTCGTTCCCGCTGCTGGGTTTCCCAGACGGTTTCGTAGGTCGTGACCTGCTCTTCGACGTATTGCGTTTCCGTGACTTTGCGGTAGGACGTCTGCTGGACCGGCTCATTGACGACGCTGTGTTCCAAGCGGTATTCTTGGCCGCGACCGGTCACGATGTTCGTGCAGCAATTTCCGGCGGCATTTGCCCCGGTCGAGATGAGAGCCACGGCCGTGAAGAGGGCCGGGGCGATCCAAAAGGTTTTGTTCATGGTGGGCCTCCTTTTCGTTTCCGAATTACCCGATTCGATTGTGTTCCTGAAAGGTATGCAAAAGGGCGATGTCCTTCCGGTCTATGTCTTACTACGTTGAGTTCGCGGCAATGTTCGAAAGACACGGGCGCGGGTACAACTCAACTTTAATTATTTTTGCATTTTTTCTCAGAAAAAGCAAATGGGGGTCCGAGCGACCGTTTCAGACGAAAAAGCCCGAATCCTTTTACATATTAGGGGTTATGTAAAAGCTTCGAGCCAAATCAGGCGTTAAGATTTTTTGACCCTTTTTTCATTGCAATTACTACAACCGGATCATTCGTGTTACTATGGTCAGGTTGGGAATGGTTTACAGCCAAGCGACCCTGATACGAAGAGCAAATTAAACGCCGTAGTAAACTTCTTCAAAAAAACAGTGCATAAGAACATCGGATCAGTGGTCGCTGATTTTTCGCGGTGGAAGGTGGATGGCATGGCCAAAGGAGTCGGCGGCGGCTTCCATAAGCGCTTCGCCATAAGTCGGGTGAGCGTGAATGGATGCGGCCCATTGTTCGACGTTGCCGCCGGCGTACATGATTGCCGAGGCTTCGTTAATGAGCTCGGAGGCGCCGGGTCCGACAATGTGAACGCCCACGATACTTTCATAGTCCTTCAGCCGGATCACCTTGACAAAGCCGTCCCGGTGGCCCGATGCGGAAGCGCGGCCGTTGGCGGCGAAGGGGAATCGGCCCACTTGGACGGCATCGCCCAATCGTTCCTTGGCTTCGGCTTCCGTCCAGCCGATGGAAGCGGCTTCGGGATCGCCGTAAATACACGACGGGACGTAAAAAGGGAAGAAATCCTTGACTAAATCCGGCAGGGGCGAATCGTTTTCCCTTTCCATGATCCGACGACGGTATTCCTCCAAGGCGGATTCGGTGGCTTCCTCTTCACCGAAAGATTCCCGTTCGGGATCAAGGTCTTCCAAAGCCTGCATGGCGGCGATGCGACCCATTTCCATGGCGGCGTGAGCAAGAAGGCATTTTCCGTTGAGATCGCCAACGGCGTACAGGTCGGGGACGGTGGTTTTCATCCACTCGTCCGTGAGGACGAAGCCTCGACGATCCATTTTGAGTCGCGATTTCAGATTTTCGGACAATGCATCGGTTCTCGGGGACCGGCCTACGGCAATCAGAAGATGAGATGCGGTGATGGTTTCGCCGTCTTTGAAAATCAGCTCCAGGCCGACTTCAGACGGGTTGACCCACTCCAAGGTCTTTCCCAGTAAAACCTTGATTTTTCGAGCCTTGAGCGATTTGGCCAATGCCTCGGAGATTTCGGCGTCCAGATTGGGAACTAAACGTGGTAGAGCTTCGATTAAATGGATCTCGGAACCGAAGGAACGGTAAATCCGGGCCATTTCGATGCCGATGACACCGCCGCCGAGAATGGCAAGTTGGGCGGGGATGTTTTGGCGGAGGAATTCGGGCGTCATCTCAGCGTCGAGCATTTCATCGCTGGTAAGAATACGGCCTGCCAAATCGGGATGATTCAGGCCAGGCAGGGGGATTCTCGTCGGGGTCGAACCGGCCGCCAAGATGACTTTTTTGGCCTGGATGGGAGAAAGCTCGGAACCATCGGGAGCGGTGAGTCGTGCGATGAAAGGATATTCTCCGCCTTCGGTGTAATCCAGTTCGGCGGTGGCGTTCATGACCGGTACACCGTTTTCCCGGAGCAAAACGCCGATGCCGGCGGTCATTCGCTTGACAATGCGGTCTTTGTACTGGTTGGCTTTGGTAGGATTGAGGACGGCGGTGCCTTGCCAGTCGATGCCTCGCTGGGCGGCTTCGGCGAAGAGGTCGAGGTAGTGGGCCGTCTCGACCAGGGTTTTTGTAGGGATACAGCCGCGATTGAGACAGGTACCGCCAAGCTGTCGAGCCTCGACGAGGGCAATGGAATGGGCCGAACCTTCTTTGCGCGTAGCGTGGATGGCGGCAGTATAACCGGCGGGGCCGCCGCCGATGACGAGGATGTCGTATTGGGTTTTCATGGTGAGTTTTGTTTCGCGCAGGTCGGTTTAGAACGGGGTGCGACGCATTCCGCCGAGTGTTCGGGGCGGGAGGAATTTCCAGCGTAGCAGCAGACGCAATTTCTGTAACGGGGATAGACGAACGCGGCCCCTGGTGATTGAGAGCGGATGACGTTGCATCTTTTTGAACAGAGCCCTGTAGCCGGACCACATGAGGCCGAAGACTCGGCGGGAGTCGCGGTTGATGACTTGATATAGAGGGGCGGCATTAGTGTAGTAAATTTCGCAACGTTCGAACTGGCTCATCAGGAGACGGTCGAAACGTTCTTCGAAATTTTCCATGTGACGAACCATATCGGCGTGAGAATAGGCGTCAAAGGCGTTTTTATCCTTCGGAGGCTTTTTCTGTTCGTTCCATGCTTCGCGATCCAAAAGCGAACCGAATTGGTTGGCGGTCAGGTTGGCCCGGTGTAATTCGTCCTGCGGGAGATAGATTCGACCGTTATGAAAATCTTCGAGCAAGTCGCGGAGGATGTTCGTCCATTGGAAAGCGATGCCGCAACATTTGGCGGGACGAACCACGGCGTCGGAAAAGAGTGGCTGCGTGGTTCCCCAAATGGCCAAGGCGGCGAAACCGACTGAGGTGGCGACTTGGTGGCAATAATCGGCGCTGTCGTCGAAGGTCGGGAACTCTCGGGGCTCGATGTCGGATTCCACACCGTCGATCAAATGAAACAAGGGTTGGAGTGGAATGTTGAAACGGTCGACGATCATTCGCAAGGCCGGCAGGACGGCTAAACCGGGGCAGTCGGCGAAATGCTGGTCCAATTCACGGAAGGCGGGTTCATCTTCTGCCCCGGACACCCAAGGTGCCTCGCCGTCGATGACGCCCAGCACGGCTTCAAGGGCGCCGGCCCACTGGTTGACCCGTTGGTGCTTTTCGTCGACGGAAACCGGGTTCGGCGAGTCGACAAGATCGTCGGTCAGACGGGTGTAAGCATACAGGATTTCCATGGCTTCGCGTTTGGCCTTGGGGAGCAGATCAAAGGCAGGGACGAAACTGGAATTCGCACTTCGGGTAATCTGCTTGCAGAAGCGAATACTGTGGTTCAGAGAAAAATTCGTCATGGAGCAGGGTGTGCAGTGATATTCTGAATACGAGGATCATATTATCATAATGGATTTTGACGAAAAAAACAGTCATAGGGGCCTGAAGTTAGGACGATGGACGCAAAGTGCGTTGGAATGGTGATACTGCGCGTCCCATCTAAAAATGCAACTATACCCGCACACACCCGCGGGCGATTGTACCGGTACATCAGCAGAGTGTCCGGTAGTGTCTCTTTTCGCTACAGCGGTTGCAAAACAGGACAGCAGGAAAATGCAGCGATTTTCATTTTTGGTAGATTTTTCGCTTTATTACGGTGAGGGCATATGCTATATTACGATAGGTTTTAATTTGACGCCCATTCGGATGCCCGCCAAGAGATTCTATTCCATTGAAATAAAACGACTTGCGGAGATTTTCGGAAAAGCCGAAAATTTTTCTTGCTCAAAAAGGTCGTTTTGGCGCATCTTTTGCTAATCTGTATATGCTGTTCTGCCAATCCCCTCGTCTTCCCAACCTCACTTAGGAAACTCAAAATGAAACGTACCCACTTTGCTTTTGCAGCCGTCCTGATGATACTGGCCCTGTTCACCTCGGCGACGATGGTCCGGGCTGAACTTGTTTCGACTTATGACACCCTTGTCTTCCAGTTTTATCCGGCCGAGAACGGTACTGCCGACCGATTCGGGGAAGATGATCCTCTCTGGGACAACCTTGTTCTGTATATTACACAAACCGAAGATGGCTCGGGGGTCAGTCTGCTTTTCAAGAACACTTACGGTGATGTAAGCGATACCGGTAAGCCCGGCAAACTCGACTATATCCAAGTCAAGAACACGGAAAGCATGTTTTCCGGCATTGATGAAATGTCACTCAACGGGGAGAATGTCGATCTGAAGTGGTACAGCGACGCCCTGACCAACGGGAGTATCGACAGCTCGGAAGGTCTGTTCATCGAATTCGCCAAAGGTAATGCCAATCCTCAGTTCGAAACGTTCGAGTTCAGCCTCCTGTATAACGAAGGTGTCGATTGGGATATGCTCTACGACTCGGTGATGAACGGGGGTGATGACGCGCTGGCCTTGTTTGTCCATATTCAAGCCCTGAATGCCGGCATGAGCGCCAAGGTTATCACCGGTGATATAAGGCCGACGGCCACGCCGGAACCGGCTACGATGCTGATGTTGGGCAGTGGATTGGCCGGTTTGGGTCTGATGCGGCGCCGGGCCGTTTTGAAG
>JBEBTM010000332.1:0-5383 GCA_040393745.1 Thermogutta terrifontis
CTCCACGGATTCGACCCCTCCGAAAACTACCGACACGGGCTCCACGGATTCGACCCCTCCGAAAACTACCGACACGGGCTCCACGGATTCGACCCCTCCGAAAACTACCGACACGGGCTCCACGGATTCGACCCCTCCGAAAACTACCGACACGGGCTCCACGGATTCGACCACTCCAAAAGCCACCGACACAGGTTCCACGGATTCGACCGCTCCAAAAGCCACCGACACGGGCTCCACGGATTCGACCGCTCCGAAAGCCACCGACACAGGTTCCACGGATTCGACCGCCAATATTCCCCTTGACGAGAAGACGGTTACGGACACGCTTACCACGATTGACCAAGCGGCGGAACTGGCAGCGACATCGGCACAAAACGCCGAAAAGGGTAATCAAATGCCTCAAGAGCAAGAGAAAACCCTTGAGGCGGGAAAATCGGCGATCGACAAGTGTAGTGATTTTCTCGATAAGATTGCGAAGGAGCTTGACCGGATCACCAATCAACTGGACGGCGTTACTGAAGTCATCGAAGCGATCGGAGAATTAAATGACGCCGTTCGTGCCGCTTTTACCGTTATTTCAAAGGCAGGCAGCGACTTGAAGACAGTTAAGGACATGTTGGCCTCCATTGACCCCGATCAAGCCCTCTCGCCGGAAAAATTCATGCAAATCTCCAATGCCGCCAAGATCACATCAACGGCCGTCAACGATGTTGCGGCGGCCCTGGAAAAAATCGAGACGGCCCTGAAAAAAATTGAGACCGCTTCGCAGAAAATCAAGGACAATAACTGGCTCGAAGGCGTCCTCAAAATTTCGAAGAGCACGATTTCCATGTTAAAATCGCTGGCCGGCACGGTTCAGTCCGCGGCCAAGACCATTGAAGCGACGCTGAAACTGTACAAAAAATTCGAGCCCACGGCAACGGTTGGTCATTTTGCCTGGTCCGCCTACCAGCCGGGCACGAAAGTCACCCATGAACAGGCCGAGAACATCGCTAAAGCCATGGGCGGACGCCTTCCGACCGTCGACGAATTCAAACAAATGACAAAGGACCTTGTCAAACAGAGCAACGGTTACGCCTCGGGGAATGTCGTATACTATACCGCCGACCCGAACATCGGCTGGGTCATGCTCGTCAATGGCAACGACTTTGCCGAATACGGAACGGAAATCGACATGACCGGCGACCTGAGCTATCGGAAAAAGGACGGAACCACTGTCCGTATCCTCGGCAAACGCTATGTCGTGATCCGCGATACGGCGTCAGGAAACGCACTTGTTCCGACGACAACCACACCGACGACAACCACGACCCCGTAAGGCGGATTGTTGCAACGGGCGATCATAGGTCGGGATTTTCTTTCAGAAATTCGACGGCGGGGGAATGATCCTGTTCAGCCGCTTGCCGAATCCAGCGGATAGCCTCTTGTCGGTTTTCACTCTTGGGCGACCCGAGAAGGAATTTTCCCCAGGCGAATTCGGCGACGGGATACCCGCCTTCGGCCGCTTCCCGGAGATAGGCTGCCGCGAGTGAACGATCCTCCGGAACACCAATCCCCTGGAACAGCATCAGCGCCAACCGATGTTTCGCTTTGACAAATCCATTCTCGGCCGCGATGCGAAACCAATCGAAAGCCTCCTCATAACAAATAGGAGTTCCCTTTCCCGCCGCAAGAGATTTAGCCAGATAATACTGCGATGTCGCGTCGTTCTCTTCACGGGCCCGAACATAACGGTTGAAGAGTTTCATTTCGTCCTTCGACATATTGTCCGTAAAAGGTTTCGCCCCCAACAGGAGGGCGGAACCCAGGGCAACCAATTCTTCGCCTTCGGCCCACCAGTGAACGGGACCGCGAAAGGCGTCTTCGACCATTTGTACGATATCCGGATCATTTGCCCCGCCGCCGAAAAGCAGTACGGGAATCGATTCACAGCCGGGAATCCCCTGCAATCGCGAAGCAAACGACTTCACGGGCCGGAACAATCGTTCGGTCGCTACAGTCATTGCGGCTTCGAAATCGCCGATGCCGATTTCATAATCCTTCCCGCTCAACCGGAGTGTTCGATTCTTCGGTTCGGCGCCTTCGACGTAAATTTCTTTCCGGAACAGGCGAATCCGGAGCAAATCGGCGTCACCCTCGGGTGAAGCCTTATCGAATGCATTTCTTTTTACCAGCCCTGTTTTGCGTTGGAGAACGATCCGGTCGACCTCTTCCAGACCCACGGGGCTTTCCAGGTGCCAGGCTTTCTGCGTTTCCGCTTCGTGAACTCTTTCCGACCCGAAAAGAGGGCATCGTACAAGGGTAAGCGATAACCGCGACGCCGCGAGATCGCACAGCACGAGATACTCGCTTTCCGGCTCTTCCATGTAACGCCAAAGAGCCGCCGCGGACAACGCCGAATCGCGAAATGAAACAACACGGAAACCGGCCATTTTCGCGGCCTTGGCGTAACCGGACCGGGTTTCATTATCCAAGTGAAAAAGCGGCATCAGGATGCGTTCAAACGGTTTGCCACCGTAGAAGTGTTCTTCACAGTAAGATTTTACATGGGTCAGTTGGGCGGCAAAGAGGTCCGACGGTCGCGGGGTCGTCGTTCGGCCTCGCAGTTCGATCGGTGCGTCCAATTTCAAAAAAGAGGTGTTGAGCAGCACAATTCCCTGCGGATCCTTGTCCAGTTTCGCCGCAGCATCTCCGCCGACGAGAATTTCACCATCCTCTTCAGGGATGTAAAAGACAGTATCGAATTCCCGAGCCGGCGGCAACACACTCTCCGGTTGGTCGAAGGAATCGAAACGGACGACGTGAGTCCGATCGGCGCCGAGATCGACGGTAATACAAGGCGTGGATTTCAGGTTCATAGGGCGTCACAAGTGAAATTCAATGAAAAAACCGGCTTGACAGGACCCCTAAAACGAATCCGGCAATCGCCGCCGAGCCAACCATGCCGCTAAGCAGCAACCATGGGTGATTTCGGTTCCAAGCCGTCACGGTGAGTCCGGTGGGGCTCTTCGATACGCTGCCGAGCCATTCCTCGACAGCATCAGCCAGGTTTTTTACCGTTCGAAAGCGATCTTCTGGCTTGAACGCGATGGCATGCAGGCAAATGGCCGATAAACGTTTGTCAATCGTGGTGTTGAGCGAATGCGGCAATTCCGGTTTGGACATGAGCATTTCAAAACGGCTCATGTAATCCGGTTTTTTTCCGCTTTTAAGATCGAGAAAAGGGATTTTGCCGGTTAGGATGTAATACAACGTGACCCCCAGGGCAAAGATGTCGTCCGAGGGTTGGCTCACGCCTCGCGTGAGGTATTCCGGGGACTGATATCCCAAGGTGCCGATGCGTCCTTCGACGATGGTGAGATTCCGATGCTCCTCGTCTTCATCATTCTCTTCGACCGGAGCCGCCGTTCCCTCGGGATCCGGCCCGACTTCGTCCTCGACGCCGACAGATTCATATTTGAATTTCTTTGCCAGTCCCCAATCGAGGACAAATGTTTCACCGAACCCACTTCGCATGATGTTGGCCGGTTTAACGTCGCGATGGACGATGTGGTTCGCATGGGCATAGGAAATCGTCCGGCACGCATCGACAAAATAACGCAACAGTTCCTGGAGTTTCGGCAACGAACGGGAGCGATGATACTGGGTGATCAATTCCGAAAGCGTCTGTCCATACATGAGTTGCATGGCGTAGAACGGTTCATCGTTTTCGTCGAAATCCAGCGAATAAACCGGGATGATTCCCTGGTGGGCCAGCTTCCCGGAAATTCTGGCTTCGCGTAGGAAGCGTTTACGGATGGAAGGGTTGTTTTTGTATCGGTCTTGAATTCGTTTGATCGCGACTTCCCGATCCAATACGGTATCCCGAGCGATAAAAATGGCGCCCATTCCGCCGCTGGACAAATTGGCGTGGATTTCATATTTTCCCCACCGTATCTTTTTGAGGCGGTCCCGCTCCGCCCCCATGATGTCGATTTTGGTTGTTTCGTCAAGGAAAAAGGCGTTCAGGAGAGATTCGTCAAGTTCGCTGTCTCTGGCGGTAGATGACGAGGAAGCCGAAGAAGGGTAGTCCGGATCGGGCGGAAGGATGATCGATGAAGATTCCGGAACGGTATATTCTTGGCGGCAACGGACGCATCGTGAGGACCGACCGGCAAATTTTTTATTGATCCGGTACGCCTTGCCGCACGGACAATAATAATCGATAATACTCATAATAGCAATGATTTGAGCGCATCATGACCGGACCGCAACCGAGCGTTCGCTCGCAAGGCATACCCGCACGGAGTCGACATCGCTTCGCTCCTGTTTTTCCGGCCCTTTTTCTTAAAAAACCCGCGACCCTGAACAATGGGAGTTCAAACAGTCCGGGGGTTTTCCATATGATGAATTTGTTCTCTCGCAGTTATCAATATAGCATATGAAAAGTGTCCTTCCATAAAAAACAAATCGAGAATTCCATGCGGTCTATAAGGATCCGACCATTAAAGCCGATTTTAACGGAATTGCCGCCTCATCTCAATCCCTATGGATCGAATAAGTCATGAACACACGTGAAATTTACGTTGAATCGACCAATCATTTTCTGAAACCGATTGCCGATCTCTTGGATGACAACAGCATTTCGGAAATCCTGATCAACGGTCACGAGCAGATTTTTTTCGAAAGAGACGGGAAACTGTACGAATCCCCGGAGCATCGGTTTGCATCGCCGGAAATTCTCATGGCGGCGGCTCGCAATATCGCCGAATACAGCGGCCGAAGAATCGACGGCGATCTTCACAGTGTCGACGCCCGACTTCCCGAAAACTCAAAGAACCCGTCACGCAGCAACGCGCGCGTCCACATCATCGTACCACCTTGTTCGAAAAATGGAATTTGCATCTCCATTCGAAAATTCCGGAAGTCGACTTTCGACTTGAAAAGATTGGTTCAAGGCGGCAGTATGTCCTCGGAAATCGCGGAGTTCCTTCGCCTGGTTGTCCAATTGCACAAAAATACGATCATCTCCGGCGGGACGGGGACGGGCAAAACGAGCTTGCTCAACGCTCTTTCCTGGGCTATTCCGAAAAACGAACGCATCGTCGTCATTGAAGACAGCTCCGAACTCCAACTGAGCGAAGAGCATCACGTCGTCTACCTTGAAGCCAGACCGCCGGCGGTGGACGGCACCGGTCAGGTGACGATTCGCGATTTGTTCGTCGATTCGCTCCGGATGCGCCCGGACCGGATCGTGGTCGGTGAAGTTCGTCGAGGCGAAGCGCTCGACCTTGTCCAATCGATGATTTCCGGCCATGACGGTTCCCTCACGACGGTCCACGCCAGCACCCCTCAAGCCGCGGCAATTCGGCTCGAAACATTGAGTATGATGAACAAGGAC
>JBEBTM010000333.1:0-5368 GCA_040393745.1 Thermogutta terrifontis
GCATGTTTTTTCGACTTCCAGCCGCTTCTGCGTTTCCTCTTTCAAGGACATCCGAATTCGTTCCATTTCCTTTGCATCGGAAAGCCGCTTTTCTTTTTCATCTGATAAAGATTTTTCGAGTTCCTTCTTGAGCATTTCTTCCCGGCGGACCTTTTCCTCGGCATCTTTCAAGGCGGCATCGATGTCCTTGACCGTTTTTTCTTTTTCAGCGAGTTTCAGTGTCTTCTCCTCATATTCCTTCTTTATCGTTTCGATCGCCTTCTCCGCTTCGCGACGTTTCTCTTGTTCCATTCCAATGTCATTTCGAGCCGCTGCAAGTGATTCCGTATCCGCTTCACTTTTCACTTTTGCATCCGACAACTCTTTCTCCATTTTCTTTCGAACGGTTTCCGACTGTTCGAAATTTTTTTCCAGGGTCGCTATTGAAACTTCCATCTCTTGCCGAGTTTGTTCTTCCACGGCACGTTTTTCCGATTCCGTCTTCAAAGCCGCTCGGATCTTTTCCAGTTCCTTCATCTCGGCAATTCTTTTTTCTTTTTCTTCCGATAATAATTTTTCAGCGAGAATTCGTTGTTGCTGTTCTTTTATGATCTTTGCTTCCGTTGCTTTCATTTCCGCTTCGACCGCCTGAATCACCCTTTCGTGTTCATTCCGCAATTCCGCTTCATCCGCCAGTTGGTGCTCACGGTTCTCTTGATTTTCGGCGAGGATTTTTCGTTTCCTTATTTCCGCATCGCGCTCCGTTTCCGCCGTTTTCCGTCTTTGAATTTCCTCGTTCAGTTTCGTTTGAACGGCTTTCAATTTCTCTTCCACGGCTTCGGTTTTTTCCGCTGTTTCCACCAGTTTTTTTTCTACGATGCCCTTGGCGTCCCGAATGATTTTGAGCTCCAACTGTTCGTCCAGCAGCTTCGCTTCCAAATCATCCATGGCTTTCTTGGCGTCAGAATTTTCTTTCTCAATCTTTTGCCATTCCTGGTTGCGTTCACGTTTGCCGTTTATTTCGTTTTCCAGTTGAACTTCGAAGGATCGACGTTTTTTTCGTTCTTCATTCAAATGCTTTTCGATCTCTTTTCGTTTCGAAATCTCCTTTTGGAGAATCTCATTCATTTCCTTTTGTGTTTCTGAAAGCAATTTTACACGAAGCCGCTCGGCGGCTAATTTGAGTTCTGCCGTTTCATGCACGCTTTTCTCGGTCTCATGTTCCTTTTTCGTATCCTGCGGCGTATCCTCTGACTTTTTTTTATCGATTCCGTGTTCACTCTTGGACTCGGAAAGAACGGGTTGATGTTTTTCCAAGTCGTCATTCTCCTGCTTCGTTACTTTTTCCGATTCACTTTTCTTCACCTTGTTTTCTGTCGGAGTCGATGCTTCGGCGATCTCTTCGCCGTCGTTCCTTGGCGGACAGGACGTTATTTCGGATTCGTTTTTAGTTGCGCAGGTTTTTTTCGAAAAAAGGAGGTCAATAAGGACATAGGTACGCTTCTCATTAAAAATCAGGTCGCCATACCTGTAATCGGGGAGCTCGGAGGGAATGGTCAACTCCGGGGAATCCACGATCACGATGTCGTTCTCCATTTCAGAAGCGATATTCTCCTGCGAGGAGTCGCTTTCGCAATTTGTCTCCTCGGAAACAGGACGCGTCTTTGATTCGTTTACCTTCCTGCGGTGATTCCGCCAAGCTACAACGCGGTAAATATCCTCGTGTTTCCGGTGTAGTGGAAGCAGACTTTCCGGGGTAAGAGGACCTCCCTGTCGTTCCTGTCGGTGAGACAAGGCAGAACATGCAGCGGCAAAAGATTCAAGAGAAATGGAAGCGTTTTGAAGCTCGTTTCTGATTTGTAACGCCGCCTCCTGCGCTGCCTTTTCCACTTCGAGTTTTTGGGTGTTTTTCTTCTCCTGTAAAATAAGTTTTTCTAATTCAACGATGTTCTGCGTCACACTTTGTGACTTTGTCTGTTGTGATTCCTGGAGTTTCGTTCGAGCATGACTGGTTTGGTCCAAAACCGCACTGCTGAAAGAGTCGAGGTAGGACAGCCCAGATAAAACGCAAAAAAGCGTGGTTAGGGAAAATAAGGCAAAAATCCCCAGAAATAGTACACGTTCAGTTTTCATGGTCGAACTAACTCTGTTTGAAAATCCGAATTATACGCAAAATACGAAAACCAGGCAGATGGTTCCGCTGTCTTAAGTATCGTCGCTTTATGTTTAACTACTTTCGTGGATTATTCAAATCCCCCATTTTGTCACGGAACATCATCAGGAAGTACTGTTCGAAAGAGTTCGTTAAAATTGCCTAAGTCGTAAACTGTTGAAGCACCACTTTTTACGACTGTCCACCGCCCGGTCTCGGGATGGTAAACATGATTCCATCCATAAATATAGTTGTTCATTTTGACGGATTTCTCTAGGAAGGCGTATTTAATCGCCCAGACGAACGAGGATGGACCTTCGTCCAATCCGCTACCGGGGCGGTAGAGTTTGTTTGCTTCGGCACCTTTGAAGAGCAGGGTCTCAGCGGCGCAACCAAGAAAAAGGGCATTATTGACCATGCCCTGTCTCGCTGTGATCTTATCCCACGGCGGATCTACAACATTACTCCATGTAATATAATGCGTTGTCATCGGAACCTGTTTCGACAGGATAAGATCATCGGCCAGCGGCGTTGCCGTATCCTGCCAACGCCAACCCGTCGAAGGGAAAATCGTTTCCTCGGATTCAACGACCATTTTGTAGGTGATCGACGTGCCTTCCTCGTTGAGGGGGCCATCGGTTCGGTCGTTTGAGTCTAACATGTTATAGTCGACAATGGCCTTGGCGTAGGAGCCGTTATAGTCGACGGAATCCGTTTTAAGATCAGACAGGTCGCGGATATTGACCGATGCCGGATCGAAGGGCTCGAAGAGAAGCCGAGTAGCGTAAACATCTTTTCGACCGGGATAGTTCAGTCGGCTGCTTGAACCGGAATCGCCCGCGCTGCCGAAGACGGCAACGGCGAATTCGTTTCTTTGTTCCCATGGGACAAGAAATGTTCGCGTCGCCTGGAAACCATCGTACGAATATTCTTCTTTCGGGGACCCCCCGAGTTCCTGGAATGCCGGCATAGTTTCTGTTCTCCGTATAAATGTGCAGTTATCCTGTCAAGGCGAAACGACGGACGAAGACCCATTTGCCGGTCTCTTCCTGTGAATCCTCACCTTGACGAAATTGGAAACGAAAACTCCATTTCCCTTCGGGGTCATGGAGCACCAGGCGATCGAAGCTCTGTCGGATGAGTCCGGCGAGTTTCATGCCGTCTTCAAAGGATTCGTGCCGCAATTCGAAACGAAAGTATATCTTTTGCCACGGTTCGGCACGGTTGGTGTATTGCAGAACCTCCGTTTTTTCGTGGAGGAGGAGGACACATGGCAACATGGGGGCCAATACCGGTCCCGTGTAAAAACGCTCCGGAGGGAGGGTGGAGGACAGGGATGTCGAATCCTTCCAGAACAATTGGATCGTTTCTTCGAGTAGCATATTCTTTCAGGTTCTGTTCGAACTGTTGTTTATGTTGCGTAATTTTTATGTCAATCAACAATTTTATGTACTTCGATTTCCGTCCATCCACCCGGATAAAACGGCTTTTGGATTTTGACGATTTCAAAAACGCCGCCATCGTGCCGACGAAGGGCGTCAAGAGGTTCGGCCTGCGGTGTTTCCGGTGTCAGGACGAATAGGGATTCTTCGATATCACTGCCAACTTCCTGCGCGGCGGCGGAAAATTTTGCGGCGATTCCGGTTTTGAGAACGCGAAAACCCTGCTGAAGCGTACCGGCGGACGTCTTGGTAAAAGCCGACCGAAGATGGTCGACGTATTCATCCGGTCCGAAATGAACATTATACCGGCAGGAAACGCATTGCCACGTTTTATTCAGATCGGAGGAAATCACTTCGAAGACCGTCCAGGAGGATTGATCTCCTTCATCGATTTCATCACCAGGGCGGGGCGTGGGTACGTCGGCATTTTGCGGCAGATACCAGTGAGCCCCCAGGGTCGGTACGACGGTCATGGTAAGCTTGCTTCGTTTTTGGCTTCGAAAAGGGCGCAGGAGGGCATTGTCAATTTCTATTTCGATATCACTGCCCGGACGCCCGAGGATGATTCGCCGTGTTCCGTCGGCGATGGAGAGGATGTCGTTGTTCATTTTTGGCGATACGTTTATTTGTACACTTTCGTGTTAATGAAGTTAAGGTTCGCAATTTATTGCGAGGCGGATCTGCAAAACCGGAGTAAGCGATTATTTGCGTGTTACTCATGCGAACTGAAACTCGATTGCGAGCCTATCGCTGCGGATTAACGGGCCAGTGAGAGAATTTCGCAAATATCTTCCCGGGCCAGGATTCGATCGCACCAGTCGACGGTTTCACGGAGGCGAACGAGATAATCCGACCAGGAAACGGACTGGCCGTCGATCGTGTAGCCGGGTTTTTGATGTTCCGTGATTTCGGCGATCAGGGTCAGTGTCTGGGAGCGTATGGTTTCGATCATGTTTTATTGCAAATAACGAGGAAGCGGATCGCCACGGGCGCGGAAGCGAAACTTCCGCGCCATGCGATTTTCATTTTATAGTACGACAAATACGGAATGGGATCATCCCGTACATTTCACGACATAACGGGGATTCAGAACGGCGGGCGTTCCGCGTTCGGATGCCTTGAATCGGACGACGATATCCTGAGTAAAGTCGGCTTCGCTCCCTGCGATGGAACGCGTAACGGTAATAGGCCAGTTCTCCATATAGGCGAAAGCCTTGGAGAAATTGCCGAGAAGCCAGATCTTTTCCGGATTGACGACACTCGGTGTGGCTTCAAGGAGACGGCGGTGAGCCAATCGACTTGAAACGAGGGCATAGCGGGCGAAGGGATTGGGGATTGCACTGACGCTCGTGTTTGCCGTATCGTTATAGGTCAATTCGGAAGCGTAGAAAAGACGGTGAGCGACATGGCGGTATTGCGGCATGATTAAAACAGTGTCCGGTTCACCAAGGATTTGTTCGCCGCTGGTCGGGTCGATCATCGAGCCGATCAGGTTTTCCGCGGCGTCGATATTGCTCCAATCTTCGAGAGTATTATCCGCGAGGACGTTTTTCCATGGCGTTGTGCCGGCCTGGTAGGTGTCGAAAGCCTGACCGTTGAACTTATAAGTGTTCGTCAGACCGAGCACCATATCGAGAATCCGTTTTTCTTTATTCAAAGCCAGGGCTTCACCGACTTCGGCCGCCCGAGACAAAACGAGGTGAGTCCGATCGAAAAAGATCGCTTCCCTGGTCACGGGAACAATCAGGCCCCGTTTGGTCGTACTCGGTGTTTCGATGTAATCTTCGCCGAATCC
>JBEBTM010000334.1:0-5355 GCA_040393745.1 Thermogutta terrifontis
GAGTTGATCGTCTTTGTCGATTCGCTGTCGAACTGGTATGTTCGCCGCAGTCGGGACAGATTCTGGTGCTCCAGTGTGGAGTCCTCGGACGGTAAAATCGCTTCGAAAAACGATGCCTATTGGACGCTGTACGAATGCCTGGTCACGCTCACGAAACTGATCGCGCCCTTCACGCCGTTTCTGGCCGAAACGCTGTGGCGGAAACTTGTCGAGCAGGATCGCGGCGGCATGGAAAGCGTACACTTGGCCGATTACCCCGAAGCGGATGAAGCGGTCGTCAACGAAAAACAGTCACGGGAAATGAAACTGTTGCGCGAGATTGTCTCGTTGGGTCGAGCGGCCCGGTCTGCGGCAAAACTCAAGGTCCGTCAGCCGCTTTCGGGCATCAAAGTCATGTACTCCGACGACAGCATGGCCAAGGTATTCTGGGAATCCGATGTCATCGAAAACGTCAAAATCGTCCAGGATGAACTGAACATCAAGGGCATGCAGGTGCTTGAAGACCGTAAGGAGTTCGACCAATACGTCGCCTTTTCGATCGTACCCGATTTCAAAAAGTTGGGCCCGAAACTGGGAAAACGGTTGCCGGAAGTCAAAAAATTACTTGCCGAAGCCGATGGCGGGGCGTTCTTGGCCGAGATGGATAAAAACAAAAAAATCGTGCTGAAGACATCGGATGGGGGTGAGGTGGAACTGACGGGCGATGAAATCCAGATTCGGCTCCAGGCGAAAGACGGTTATGCCGCTGCGCAAGGCCCCTCCTGTGTGGTCGTACTGGCTACGGACCTGACCGAGGAGCTTCTCGCCGAGGGTCGGGCACGGGAAATCGTGCGTCTCATTCAAGATCGTCGGAAGGAGATGAACCTGGAGTACACGGCCCGGATTTTCGTTGGCATTGAAACGACATCCAAGGCCCTGGGCCAATCACTCCGGCAATACATGGAAACCATCATGGGTGAAACCTTGGCCGTGGACCTGAAAAAACGGGCTGTGGCGGACAATGCGACGTCCTATTCCATTGACGGCGAAGAATTGACCCTGACCATTGCCGTCTACGAAGGCGAATCCCCCACCTAAC
The DNA here is from genome assembly GCA_040393745.1 of Thermogutta terrifontis. Taxonomy (GTDB): domain Bacteria; phylum Planctomycetota; class Planctomycetia; order Pirellulales; family Thermoguttaceae; genus WRKP01. The sequence goes on from JBEBTM010000334.1 coordinate 1,079, forward strand.
CCGGCGTCCAGGACGCCGGCAAGAAAGCGGGGATCACCTCGGGCCGTCGGTCGCGTATTTTTCGGCGAGCTCCCGGATATGCTTGCGAATCATTTCACGTAACGCCAACGGCTTGAGAACTTCGGCCTCTTTTCCGTAGCCGAGAATCCACCAACTGATTTCCCGCAGCCCGGAAACGGTGACGTAAAAGTCGATTGAGCCGTCTTCGTTGCGCAGAATCTTCTGTGTGGGATGCCAGTGAATTTCCGCAACGTTTTGTGCGACCAGCGGTGAAAAGCGGACCACGACCGCCTGGTCGGGCCCCGGCTCCCGGATCATTCGCCACGCATTGCCGAAATATTGCTTGAGCGTGAATCCCGGCGGGATCGTGTAGCCGCGGTCGGTGAGTTCGAAGTTCACGATTCGACCCAGGTGGAATGTTCGCGTCTCCATGTGTAACGTCGAACGACCGATGACGTACCAACTATGGCGGTTGAAATACAAACGGTACGGCTCCAGATTCGTCGTAAAAACCGGCTCCACGGGGCTTTTGTAATCGATTTGCAGAACCTTTTCCCGCTGTATGGCATCGAGGATAGTGTGAAAAACATCCTGCGAATGGGTCAGGGGATTTGTTGGTTCAAGCTGGATTTCCAGCACGTTTTTGATTTCCGCGACGTCTTCGACCATCGGGTCGGGCAGCGTTTGCATCAGCTTCATCGCGGCCCGCCGGGAGGCGTCCAGAAACGGAAGCTGGTTGTTTCGACCCGCCTCAAGGCACAGGATGACCATTGCCAGGGCTTCTTCGAAATCAAAATGCGTTTCGGGCAACGTCACACCGGAATGCAGGACGTAATTCTGCGTGACCGGATGTTGCCGGATGGCAAAGCCGCTGAGCCGAAGTTCCTGGATGTCCCGAAAGACGGATCGTGTTGTGATACCCAGCTCTTGACTGTGCGTTTCGATATTCGATTGGCCCAACCGCAGCAGGTTCAGCAGCTTGAAAAGACGTTGAATCCGATGTTGCATATCTTGCTGTAAGACCCGGCATTCAGGGTACCGGAGAAGGCTGCGTTATCGTCGTTGCGGACTTTTCTTTTCGCCCGCCACCGGATGGGGAATCGGCGGCGTGCCCGGAACGTAAGGAGCCCGTTTTTTCAGGAGGACATTATACATGACCCGGGTCTGGCCCACCCAGGCGTTCACAGCGTCCCAACCGATGTTATAAGTTTGCGCATCAAGCATGGCCTGTCGGGCATTGATGCCAGGCACGGTTACAACTTTCTCATCGCCTTCCCGGGAATCGTTGCGTCGCACGTAAGTGTATCGGGGCCGTTGAGCATTGAGTTGCTTACGCTCCTGGGCCGAGGCGGATTCGGTAACAAGCCCGCCGAAAAACACGATAGCGAACAGAATCAGGAAAACCGGGTGTTTCATGATGGGGATGGTGATTTGCACGGCTCTGCGACCAAGAGTCGAAACTTGTTCGTGGAAGAGCGTCTTTTCGTCCATTCTAACGGAGATTCCTCGACTTTTCCATGAAAAAAGCCGGAACGAATCCGGCTTCCACGAGGCTCTTACATTCACCCGACCGCGATCCGGCGTGGGCGGAGACCTTCGAGCGATTCCCCCAAGCGTCCCAAGGCTTCGGTTTCGATCTGCCGGACTCTTTCCCTCGTGAGCCCGAGCCGTTCACCGATTTCCTTGAGCGTTTGGGGCTCGCAATTACCCAATCCAAATCGCATTTTCAGCACCGCCGCATCGCGCGGGTCCATGAGCTCAAGTTGTTCGAGAACGAATGAAAGATTGTCGTTTTCGAGCATTTCCTCGTCGGGACTGCGCGTTCTTTCGTCCATGATCATTTCGTTGAGCGTCCAGCCGACTTCGGGTTGGTCCATCTGGGGCATCAGGTTATTGATCAGGATGGCCTTTTTGATGATCGGCAACTTCTTCCGGGGCAGCCCAAGTACACGGGCGACTTCCTCCGGCGTGGGTGACCGGCCCAGTTCCTCGGAGAGACGGATGCTGGCCCGGCGCCATTTCGAGAGCAATTCGACCATGTAGGCCGGAATCCGAATTGTTTTTGCCGAATTGATCAAGGAACGCTTGATCGACTGCTTGATCCAGTAGCTGGCATAAGTCGAAAACCGGGTCCCCATAGCCGGGTCGAATCCCTCGACGGCCCGGAGAAGACCTAGATTTCCTTCTTCGATCAGATCCTGGAGACTCAAGCCTTTTCCCGTATAACCCCGGGCAATGTTGACAACGAGACGAAGATTTGCCCGGACCATTTTGTCCCGGGCTTCCATGTCACCTTCTCCGATGGCGTAGGCCAACGTCTGCTCTTCCTCCTGGGTGAGAAGGAGCGTCACATTGATTTCGCGCAGATAGGTCTCCAAGGGAGATTGCACACCGGGCGAAGCCATGGTCTCAGGATCGCGGTCAATGGTCTCTGGCATCATTTTTTTGGGATGGCGGGAAAGGTTGGACGCATGCTCAGGCAAGCGGTGCCACTGTCATCAGGCGGGAGAAGATCGGACTCCTTCTCCACATGACTCGTATCGACTGGGATTCGTCCATTCTCAAAAAAAGCTGGCGACCGTCCCATTATTCCCTCTTTCACCAATTGGACGGCTGTATCTGGGAAAACACATTTTCACAACGTACCGATTATTTCGATGAGACCGAAGACATCGCATGCTACAGCCGAGCTGATTGTGTCGGGAGATTTTCCGGCATTATTCTGTTGCTCTTAAATCGCCTCACACTATAATGACGGTAAGGACACGGCCGATGGGGTGTAGTGCCGCTTGGCATCCCGGGAACAGCCCCCGCAACAACGTGTCGAGCAATGAACCATGTCATCGGATCGCAACGACGCAATATTTCCCACGGGGACTTCGGCTCGCTTTTTTCACCGGGCATTTCACCGGGGCGCTGTTTTACTGCTCGCGGTCCTTTGTATGCTGACCGGACTTGCCGGTTGCGGGAAAAAAACGCCGCCCACGGTGGTGTTCTATTGTTCGGAAACATTCTGGCCTGCGATGCGAGAGGCGTCTTACGCCTTCCAAAGAACCTATAGTGCCCGCATCGTTCTGTTGCCGACCCGTCCGACAGAGAAAGCGGTAGCGCCTGATGCGGAAAATATCCCGAAAAAACCGGGCGAGGCGGAAAAATCGGCCCCACCCTCAGCATCCCGACCTTCACCAGCGCCTTGGCGGCATCGACCGCAATCGAAAAATCTCTCGGCCGCGGATGAAGTCCTGCTCGATCGCGAAATTTATGAACTCATCGCCTCGTTCGAAGACGGGCGGATTGGCAGTATGTACCTGACCGACTCCGCGTTGGAACAGAGCGAACTCAAGAAGACGGCCCAGGTTTTTCATGAATATCCTTTTTGCCAGTTGACTTTGGTGTTGCTCGTTCCCAAGGGCGACCCACTCGGCGTGGATTCTTTGAAGGGACTTCTGGAAAAGAAATTGCGACTGGGCATCACCGATCCTTCGAAAGACGGGATGGGCTTGGAGGCATTGAAAATAGTCTCCAGCTACGTAACCTTCGTTTCGGACAATCGACTTCAAGAAGGAATTCGCACCTACGATCGGCAGGCGGCTCTCCTGGAAGGCTTGGAAAAGGGCGAAGTCGACGGCATCCTCGTTTGGGATTCTTTCATTCACAAGGCCGAATCCTTTGCCCAGTCCGTTGAGCTCACAACCTCGGAGGAGCGGGTTGATGTGCTCCAGCCGCTCTACGGTCTGCGGGCCGCCGAGTTCGACGGAATCGGCAAACGCTTCGCCGATTTCCTACTTTCCGACCAAGGCCAGAGAATCCTCAGAAAACACGGTTTTGTGCCCATGGCTCGTTGAAAGAACTCCTCACAAAAACTGGACTTTTCCATTCGCGTTCGCTACAATGGGACCATCGTGTTTGATCTCGTAGTCCCCACCATGCGAAGGGAGGCGTCCATGTTGCGATTGCTGTCTTTCTGTTTCACCCTGCTGTTCCCGGTTTGCCTTTTGACTTGTCTGTCGGCTCAAGAGGTTCCCGAGCCGCTCCAACCACCCCGACCCGGCGTGATTTCCCGGACCTTGGAATCCGATGCCGTTCCCCTGCCGCCTCCAATCATCGGCGCAATCGACCATGCCGTGGATCATCTGGAATACGATTTCCTCGACGATGTGACCCGCGTCGGCAACGGGCAGATTTCCGTGCTCTGGGACGCAGCCGGAAAAATCGCGGCGGTCAATCAGGACGGTGAAACCTTTGCCCGGATTTCACTGCCCGAAGGAACCGAGGCC
>JBEBTM010000335.1:0-5345 GCA_040393745.1 Thermogutta terrifontis
CCATCCGAATCATTTCCATCGGTGCATTTCATGTCTACTACGTCCTTTGGTGGAAGCACCATCGCACCAGGCATCTCGTTCCGGGAAAAACAAAAAAACATCTCGCCTGTTGACCCGGAGAGGGCCATGACGGATAATATGATCTTGCAGCGTCATTCTACCCTCCCGCATTGTTTTGGTCAACAACCGGCATTTTCCGGAATCAATCCATGCCCTCCTCTCCCATCACCATTTGCGAAACAGCGGCCCGCGCTGCCGGGCAAGTCCTCCGTGATATGCAGGGAACGATCAGCATTCGGCACAAGTCGAACCGTTTCGATCTGGTTACCGAAGCCGATTTGGCCGCCCAAAAGACCGTCGAGCGGATCATTCTTGAATCCTTTCCCGACCACAGCATCCTCGGCGAAGAAGGTAACCTGTCCGAACAGGCTCGGCGGAATACGTCGAAATTCCGCTGGATCGTCGATCCACTCGACGGCACGACTAATTACGTTCACGGCGTACCCATGTTCTGTACCTCGATCGCTTTGGCCGAGGAAGATGAATTGATCTGCGCCGTGATTTACAATCCGGTTTCCGATGAACTCTTTTCGGCCCGACGCGGAGAAGGAGCGTTTTTGAACGGAAAACGTATTCAAACGAGCGCATACACGACTCTGGCCGAATCGCTCGTTGCCGTGAGTTTTCCGACCATGACCACGATGGATACGCCGGACATGCTCGCGTTTCTGAACAGTATTCCCGAATGCCAGGCGATTCGGCGGAGCGGGTCCACGGCCCTGAACATGGCCTATGTCGCGGCGGGCCGGTTCGACGCCGCATGGTCGTTTCGGTCGCATCCATGGGACGTGGCCGCAGGAACGCTGCTGGTCCGGGAGGCGGGCGGCATCGTAACCAGGCCTGACGGTTCGCCGATGACCCTAGACGACCCGGCCCCGGCATGCAGTGTGGCCAACGAAACGCTGTTTTCACTGGTGATCCCGCTGATCAACCGTTCTCGGTAACGAAAGCGGCGTTTTTCTCGGATTCCCGCAAATTCTTTGGAACAGCCTTTCCCGGCGGGCGTCATCTCCGTGAAAGCTCCCGTTTGTCGGCAACACTCTTCACTCGCATTACAACATGGGGAAAGGCAAAGGACAACCGATTTCGCCCAAGGAACTGGTTCGGCTCGTCGATACCCGACACGCCGCCTTGGTTCTCTATGCCCGGAGTCGATGCCTTGAAGCCGCCGAAGATGTCGTCCAAAATGCCCTGCTCAAGTTGGTCGGGCAGCGTCCGAAACCCGATAACCCCGTTGCTTGGCTTTTTCGGACCATCCGCAACGAAGCGATCAGTCGGCATCGGAAAAACCAGCGCCGTTCGAAGCATGAAACTGAAGCGGCCCGGCAGCGGACGGATTGGTTCCTGCCGGGTGAAAATGCCGTGTTCTCCCATGAAGCCGCCGAAAAACTGCAAGAGCTTGATGACGACCAGCGGGAAATCGTGCTGCTGCGAATCTGGAGCGGCCTGACCTTCGATGAAATTGCCGAATTGGTCGAGAAACCGAAAACCGGCGTCTACCGACTCTATACGACGGCCTTGGAAGAATTACGAAAAAAGCTTTCCTGACATGCAAGAAATAAACGAAACGAAAACATTCGATCTCACGCCGCGGCTTTCGGCCTTGGAAGCGTCGCTGGCGGGCCTGGAACCGCTGGTGGAGCCCGGCAGTCGGGAAGCCGCCAAGTCGGCGGTATTGTTGCAATTGCTCGAATCGCCGCCGCCGCTGTCCGGGGAAAAGCTGATTGAAACGATCGTCCGCTCCGATGACCGGGAAATCACGCTTTCGCTCAAGGAATACGTCAAGGCGACCCGGTTTTCCGCCGGGCTTTACGGAACCGTCTTCGGCGTCATTGGCGGCCTGCTGCTCGGCCTGTTCGTCGGAATCGGCGTCGCCGCGTTCCTGTTCCGGCCCCTGCAGCCGACCTCGCCGGTGCGTGAAATTCACCATATCCCCTATTTTGTGAACGATAAACTCGAACCGTTTCCGTCGAATCAATAACGGCCCATCACTTTTGGAGGCAAGCATGTCCACCGATGAAAAACGCCAGGCCCGGGAACTTCTCGACGACGCCGTGCAGCAATTGCCCGAGGAGCCGAAGAAAGGCTGCCGAAAAGGGTGCCGACGAGGCTGTTTGATCCTTGCGATTCTCTTTGCGTTTCCGATTTACTGGATCGGCTGCCATACCACGCCGATGCGCATTTCCCATGAAACGACCCGGGCCCTCGGGCCGATGACGTCCGACGGCAAGCGGGTCGACTATTTCCGGGCTTACGAAGAAATGTATTACCCGCCGGAAATGAAAACCGACGACAACGGCTACCGTTTGATCGTTCGAGCCCTCGGTTGCCCCATAAAACGTTCAAAAACCGTACAAGACCCGATAACCGGCAAAACGGAAACGATGGAAATCGACGGGGAACCTCTCCGTCTGCAAACATATGAAAAACTCGGCCTCGACCCCGATGTTCCGCCGACGATATTTTCGGACATGAAACAGTGGTCTTCTTATGAACCGATCCGTGAAGAAACGGAACGACGGAACAAGGAAAACCCGGAGGAAGAAATCGGCCGATTCGATCTTTATGACAAACTCATGGGAACCCCTTGGACGCTTGAAGAATATCCCTTCATGGAGGATTGGCTCAAGCGTTCGGGACCGGCTCTTGATCTCATCGGCGAGGCGGTCCGCAAACCGACATTCAAAATTCCGTACATCCGGGAAAATGAAAACACGCCGATTTTCGAAAGTCTGTTGCCTTTGGAAGAAGTCCAGATGACCCGCGAGTGGGCCCGAACACTCCAGACCCGCATCCGTTACCGCTTGGGAATCGGCGATATCGACGGGGCCATCGACGACACGATCACCTGCCATCTCTTGGCGAGGCATATCGGTAAACACGGAACGCTTGTAGCATACTTGGTCGGCATCGCCATTGAAGGCGTGGCAACGGCCGTGGGAATCGCGGAAAATCCGGAGTACCCGCCGACGAAGGAACAGATTCAGCGTTTGATGGCCGAGTTGGATAAGCTACCGCCGCGAAGAACGGCCGGCGAGGCTTTTGAATCGGAACGCTTCTTCAGTCTGGCCGCGATGCAAGACCTCTACTGGGGAAACAGCCCGGAATCTACGGACAACGACTCCTTTCTCCAGAGACTATATCCGTTCATGAGCTGGACGATGGACATCAATATTTCCATGGAGCGGATTAACGGGGCTTTCGATGTGTTGGCCGGTGAAAACGTCGACGAAGGGATCTTGCCGAATCGAGATAATATTTCATGGAATCCCTTCCCCATGCTGACGGTTCGGGGTCGAACGAACAGGATTAACGATGTTCTCATCTCACTGCTCCTACCGGCAACGGAGGCGGCCCGGGAAGCATATCGGCGATGCGAATGTATGTCGAACATGCAACGGCTCACCTTGGCACTGCTTTTATATGAAAAAGACCATGGCGGAATGCGGGGGGGCGATTGGCGGGAAGCCGTAAAACCGTATCTCGGCGCCGATGTGGACAGGTATTTCCACTGCCCGACGCACCGGACCGAACCGGATGAAACGACTTACGCGATGGTTTCCGGCGTTGAGAATCCCTCGCCCACGCCGCAGCAGATCCTGATCATCGAAGTTTACCAACCGCAAAAACTCGTGAAAGGCGATGGTCGGTTTCCGATGGAAAAGGCGAAATTCTGGCGGCGTAATGCGATGAATCCGGGTGAACTCCGACCCAACGACTTCGACGGCCTCGGCAGCTACCACACCGGCGGCATAAACGTCGGCCTGCGAAACGGATCGGTGCGTTTTATCAGTGAAACGATCGCACCGGAAGAACTCGACAAATTATTGCATGGCACGGCAACGGAATTTCCGTAAATGACATTACCGTTTCGCGACGAACATGACGTAACAATGTTCCCAGCCCTGTTCGGTCTCGTCGAGTCTTTCGGCGAAAAAATCGCGGACGGGCCCGTTTTTTCGTAGCGGTAATACTTCATCGAATCCGGCCAACACACCCGTGCTCAACAGCCATTCGAGACGTTGCCCCAGTGGCGGAGGCGGAATCGGTGCGGCCGCTTCTTCGAGACATTCGATACGGAATCCGCTGCGTGAAAGCTCCCGCTCCAATGCGTCTTTGCCTTTGGGAAACCGGGGCCAAACGGCTTTATTGAGCGAGCCGGGAAAGGTCCGCATGGTCTGCCGGAAGGCGTCGAACACAACCGGCATCGTGCCCAACCGATTCACCACCACAGCCATGGTCCCACCCCGCGCCAAACATCGTGCCGATTGTCGAATGATCTTTTCCGGGTTCGAATACCCGATGGCCCAGCCGGAAAATATGAGGTCGGCTTTCCCACTTGTTTGCGACCGGAGAAATGCGAGCATATCGTCCGTATAAAAATTTACGGACTTCAAATCGCGGCCGATTTTCTTTTTCGCTTGAGCGATCATTTCAACGGAAATATCCACGGCATGAATGTTCGCTTTCGGATATTTTTCGCGCAAAAAAACCGTGGAATACCCACTCCCGCATCCAAGTTCGAGAATCGTTGCGTCTTCGGGTAGCGTCTCCGGCAACAGGTCGTGAAGTCGATCCGTCGTGGCTCGAAGATGCACCAGCCAGTTGCCGTCGTAATTCCCAGCCAATCGGTCGTAACTCGCCGCGACATCTTCGGGCTTCATCCAGCGGTTCCATAAGGCAAGTTCTCCGGCCCTTAAATTCAGGTGAATCCGTTTAAGTCGCGTGAAAAACCAAGACGGTGTTTTTTCGGTTTCGCCTTTGATTTCTCGCATTTTTTCCTCGTACAGTGAATAATCTACGATAACATACAATATTGTCGGAAGAAGCAGCCGCAAGAGTGGAATCGGCATCAGGAACAAGCACCAAAAAAGTGAATGGATCGCGTTGAATGAAATCATCCAGCTCAGTGCGGCTCTCGGCTCGAATTTTGCCAGTAAATACCGGAACAAGACGTACACGACAAGCAACAGAATCAGCGAGACGGGCAAAACCACCTCCACGAAAGCGCTGGCAATCACGTCCGCTTCACCCGGTAAGGAATATTTCCGCAAGTAGAGCCACAGGGCGACGTGCCCCAATGCCGCGAGAGGAAATTGCACAAAAAGACCGATATTGATCAGGAATCGCTGTTTCGAGTTCATCATAACCCCGCTTTCATTCGCATTTTAGCCTCACCGCATGCCCGGCTCTGCCGTCCATTGTACCCGCTTCTCACGTTGCCGCACCACTAAGAAAGAAAATAATCGGAAAATTGTTCTTGACACCGACGTTGCTGTGTGGTA
>JBEBTM010000336.1:0-5310 GCA_040393745.1 Thermogutta terrifontis
TGTCAGGAAAACGATCGGATTCATTCGGCCAGCCTCCGAAACGTATCGCCGTAGCGACGGTCCGCTTCCTGGATGGCAAGATCAACGGCTTCGGCCTGTCGTGAAACGAGCGGAGTATCTTCCGTGGCGGTCACGACGACATGAACCGAGGTACCGGGAGTCAACGACGGCGTCGGAATGACAATGGAGCCGTCCTGTTGCACGATGGAATTGATCTGAAATGTGGTCATGGAAAACACCTTTCGATGAGTATGCTTCCATTTTACCTGTCCCTTCCTAAAAATCAACACCCGTCGTTTTCGTAATGGAGATATCCCGACATCCGATGCTGACCACCTGCCCGGAAAGGAACAAAGATGCGAATACAAAAAACGCAGGGCGTGGAACAAACGACCCTGCTGGAAGGCGATTGCCTGACGCTGCTGCCCAAATTGCCGTCCGACAGCATCGACCTGATCTGCACCTCGCCACCTTATGCCGACTGCCGAAAAAAAACCTATGGCGGCATCGTTCCGGACGATTATGTTGAATGGTTCCTTCCGATCTCGCAGGAGTTGTACCGCGTACTCAAGCCGACCGGTACGTTTATTCTGAATATCAAGGAAAAAGTCGTCGCCGGCGAGCGGTCGACCTATGTGATCAATTTGATTTTGGCCTTGCGTCGCCAGGGCTGGCTCTGGACGGAAGGCTATATTTGGCACAAAAAGAATTCCTTTCCCGGCAAATGGCCGAACCGGTTCCGGGACGCCTGGGAACATCTGCTCCAGTTCAATAAGAATCGCAAGTTCAAGATGTATCAGGACGCTGTAATGGTCCCGCCGAAGGAAAGCACGGTCCATCGGGCGAAATCGCTTCGGGACTACGAGGACTTCCGGCAGGAGAGCGCGACGGGCAGCGGTTTCGGACGTAACATTTCCAAGTCGGTCAGTCGCGAGTTGGTCTATCCGACCAACGTGCTGCATCTGGCCACCGAATGCAGCAACCGGAACCACAGTGCCACCTTCCCGGAATCAATCCCGGAATGGTTCATCAAACTGTTCACCGTGGAGAACGACACGGTTCTCGATCCTTTCGCCGGCGCCGGTACGACCGGGGTCGCCTGTCGCCGTCTTGGGCGTCGCTTCATCGGCATGGAAATCGTACCGGAATATGTAAAGATTGCCATGGACCGCATCAACGCAACGCCGGCGCCGGCGGAGGTGCCGCTTTCTTCTCCGGTTTAGCGGTACGAATAGCACAGTGTTCTTGTAACGTATGCCCCATTCGATGCGGAATGTACGATATTTCTTCGAATTCGAGGTACTTTATCGAGAATTCGCTTGCTGTTTCGCGTGTTAATGGTAATGTCTGACACACGAAAACAAGGGTCGTCACTGGTGGCGAACCGAATGAAAACCCAAGGAGCCTTCCCATGAACGTACCTCAATCCAAGGAAGACCTGCGAACGCATGTCTTCAATTACTTCGCGGTGCTGCAGACGCTCCGCGACGAAGCCTATAACAAATGGCAGGCCGGAGCCTGGTCGCCGAACAAAATGGTCAAGCGACTGCGACAATGCGGCCGGGAACTCGACCGTTCTTTCGACTTGACCGAAAGTCGGGAAGTCGAAGGATTGTTCATCGAATTGGAGGAAGTCATTCAGCGGGTCGACAAGAACACCGGCGAAGGTCGGAATCTGCAACGGTATTTTTTCAAAATCCGTCTGGCCTGCAAAGCGCTTGTCGACGAGAACGACAGCAGCGTCGAAGACTTGCACCGGGAATTGATGGCGATGTCGACGACGCCCTTTTCCGATACCTTCCTCGCGGCGGAGCGACAGGTAACCTACTACACGCTCGGCGGCAACGCACCGGATATTCTGGAAGCCGTGGGCGATCTGGAACTCAACGACGCCGAGGTCGAAGCCGTACTCGAAGCGGCGGGAATCGACGTTCGCGGGTCCAACTGGCTCATCGGCGAGTTCAACGCCCCGGTCACGCTTTGCGGAACGACCTTTCCACGGGGCACGGTGGCCGTGTTCCGAAGCCGCAAACCCGGCAGCCGCTTCGCCGTGTTTTCGATACAGGGCGATTCGGGCGGCGGGGCCGATGATGCTGTCGGATGGCAGCACATCCGTAACAAAATGGAGTCCATACGATCCGATGTCGGGTGCCTGATGGACTTGATCGGGGATATCGGAGCCGACGACGACCCGCTGGCTTCCGAGGTTTCCGAGGAAGACCGCCGAAAACTCGGAACGATTCAGCATGCTTTGGGTGATGCGCATCAGTTGATACTGAATGCGACTCCGTGATCGATCCGCTCCATGTGACACCATAAAAGATGAACCGAATTTATGCAAATCGATATAACTGCGAAACCGGAGAAAACATCCCATGACCATCTTTGACGAACGATTTTACAATGACGCCTGCGGCTGCTGTGGCAACTGCACTATTTGCCGGAACGAAAATCGTTGGTGCGACGAAGCCCGGACGAAACGTGCCAAGGTCGGGACGATGAGCGAGGAAGAAAAGCAGCGGTTACGCGATGCCCATTTCTGTATTGTCGATTGTTCGACCGATAATCAGGGGCGAAATATTCTTCCCTGACAAGGTCGTCCTGAACACACGGGGTCGGCGTGGGCGTTTTGCCGGTCAACACGCCGGCTTTTCTTGCGACATGTTCGCTATGCCTGCATAATTCTCATTATTATTACGAGAATTCGCTTGATGTGTTTTGTGTTCATGGTAATGTGTGACACACGAAAGGACGGCCTGGCAAGGGGTCGAAAGCACTCACCAACTTGGATACGAGGAGAAACCCATGAACGAACAAAAGATATTTGATACGATCACAAAGTCGTACATGGCGATGGACCGGCAGGAAAAAGCGATGCTCGAATACCTGATCGACGAACCCGAAGGCGAAACGAAAATCGCGACCTTGCGAAAGGAAATCGCCTTTGCGATCGATCTGGTTGCCGAGAACCGTAAACTCTGGCAGAAAATTCGGGAGTACACGCCGACCGGCGTCTTGCGTTTTCTCGATCCGAAACCGTTTCGCATCGCCCTGTATCGCCTCGCCGGCGCCGTCCGGGAAGCGCAGCAGGCCATCGGCGAGACAAGCATCCTTCCTCTTGAATAACGCCTGTTCGCAAGCCGCACCCGTCCGACAACAGCCGAGCCTCTGCTCGGCTCGCGGCCGTGAGGCCGGACTCGTTTTCCGGATCGGACGCACCGATCGGCGAGCCGGCATTGATACGATCACTCACGATTCAGTAGGCATGATGAAATACATGAGCAAGCGGAACGAAACCCATTTTTCCGCGATCGAGCATCCCGGTCCGAAGCAAGCCCTGGATTTTTTACATTTCTGCGACCACGATGTCGCCGTGAATATCGGCAAACGCTATTTCACGATGGATTGATCGGAAACGGCCACCTTATCGCGGGACGGGATTGCCTTTTCGATCATCCGGGAAGCGGACCCGGAAACAACAAGCCTGTCCAGCATCTCGGTTATACGTTCGAAGTATGCAACGTCGGCGGTGCGGAGCCGGAAATCGAGTCGGATGCGGACTACACGTTCGTCGGCATGATCAATGGAAAAATGCATGCGGAGAAAGAGGGCGTGTGCAAACGGGCATTGGAACTCTACCAGCAGGCCGTTTTATCGTGTGTGAAGATCGGAAGGATGGCCGAACAGATCCAACGCGTCCTCGAAAGCGGCTCGACCAAACTGCCGCACACGCTGCGGACGATCGACCGAGTCAAAGCCCCGCTGGACACCCTCATCAACGATCTCTGTGCGGTCATGCGGCAACTCGAAACCATGACGCGATCGCTTCCGCCGAAGCAGCGAACGCCGCTCTATCCGCTCGCGCGGCCTTGGCTTCCATCCTGGAGGAGTGTGAACGCGAAAAGTTGAAATTTTGTACGCTCTTATGCGCTTGGAACGGTAACCGAAGAAAATCCTGCCCCCGATCGACGATTGATTCCCGGCCGGGCGTCCGCCCGGCTTGGGGCGGTGACGGGCAACGCAACGGGCGTCCCGAACACCACTCTTCAAAAAGGAAAAGACCGATGGAAAACAAGCAGATCGATGACAGACACGAGGAAAAAAAACTGTTGGCCGAGTTTGACGGACACTATGACGGTTTTATTCAAGACCTTCAGTGCTTGCGGGAAAGCATTGATGAAACGCGAGACGGTGAACGGAATCCCGACCGAATCAAACTTCTCAAACGGATGTTGATTCACATCAAGTCTCTTGCGATCGCCTTCGGCGGCATGGAGGAATGGGCCTTCGCGGAAACCCTGTCGGAGATTCGCCGGCTCAAAAGCGAAACCGAACCGATCCTTTCGACACTTCAATTCGGTCCGGACAGCGGCGACCGACTTGTTGCGCAAATTCATGCGACGGTCGAGGAGGCGATGCTGCATGCAACCCTCTGCGGAAAGAAATCGCTGTTGGCCGGCGGCTTGCTGCTCACGATGGACGAATCAGAGACCGACAAACTCGATCGCGCCGGCTTGAAATATGTGATCCTGTCGGATTACGTCCAGACGCCCGAATGCGGCATCATTCTGCGGGCGGTGGTCAATTCCGTGGGACCGGCTCCTAAATTCGTCCAACTCTGATTCCTGGCTTCCCGGCGCCGGCAGATCGGACGTTTTCCGGCGCCCGGTTCTTCTTTTTTCCTAATTCCATCTTTCGTTACGGGAATTCGCTTGATGTTATTTATTGTCATGGTAATGTATGACACACACGGCGTGAAACAGGCTTTCGCCCTGAAAAACAAGGCAAATCGAAACGAACGACAACCTCAAGCACGCAAAACGGAGAAACGAAAATGAAAAACGGCTTTACCAATGAAATCGCCAACGGCGCCGTCAAAATGGAACTTTCCGAAAAAAAGCACCTTTGCCGCCGAAACCTTCGCAAACGTAAACGGAAACTCGACCGCATGATTCGCGCAGCCCGCAACGCCGCCCGTCGCGACGCGATCCGCGAAGGCGTCGACGATCGGGACGAATAAAGTCCGAAACGACCGTCTTTTCAAGCTGGCACCGCCTGAAAACGCAAGGCGGCGCCGGCTTGGCGATTCTTTTTCAGAAAACCCGGAAAAAGAGCCGGAATCGACTTGATGTTTATTTTTGTAATGGTAATGTGTGTCACACGCGAGCGGGGAACGGCCCCGCTCGCCAGGCACGAAAACAATACCGTGAAGGAGACAAGACCATGACACAGACGCAAAATCCGACCGCCATCGACCACTGCCTGCAGGAATACACGAACCACCTGGATTTCGTGATGGATTCCACGAAG
>JBEBTM010000337.1:0-5307 GCA_040393745.1 Thermogutta terrifontis
AACAATCCGAAACCGGAAAAGAAGTTTTTGATACGATCAAACATAGGAGTCCTTTCGGAAGGGAGATCGTTGAAATGAAAAGAGAAAAGACGGGGCGAATGAAACGTTTCCACGGATCAGGTCTTGATCTTTTCCCGATATTGAGTTATTTCGATGAAAGGTTAAAATAATATTATTCGCCGACGGTATTTACGAAATCATTGAGTATCCATTCACGCTCCGGTCACGATGAAAACAGGAACGATCCCCTGTATCTTGTGTTATTTCCTGCTTTTTTTGTTTTGTGCGGAAACGATTCCTTCCTTCTCGAATGAATCATTTACTCACAATGAGCAAAAAATATCGGAACGATTATTAGAAGAACAGGCAATTAAAGCCTTCGCCTGGTTCGAGCGTTACCGGGTCGAATCGACGGGACTTGTCCTCGATCGTGGATGCAATTCCAACGAGGAGGATCGACGTGACCTGTCGTCCATTGCGGCATGCGGATACTATTTAAGTTTCCTACCGGAAGCGATTCGATTGGGTTGGATCGAAAACGAAAAGGGGCGGGATCACGCAAGGCATATGCTTCGATATGCCCTGGACGAAATGAACCACGACCGGGGGTTCTTTTACCATTTTTACGATGCAAGAACGGGAAAACCGTCGCCGCGTAGTGAAGTTAGCGTATTGGACACTTCCATTTTCCTGAACGGAGTCATGGTCGCAAGTGTATTTTTCGGCGGTGAAATTAACGAAATGGGAGACCGGCTCCTTGATCGTGTCGAGTGGCCTGTCGTATGCATGGACGATCCCGATTCAAAGTTGACGGTTCTTTCAATGGCTATTAGGGACGGCCGATTGGGCTATCCGATGAACCTCAGATCCAGCGAATACCTCTTGGCCTATTGGTTGGCCGTGGGTTCCAGAACCCATCCCGTTTCACCGAAACTCTGGTATCATTGTAAAGTTGTTCATGGCGAAGCAATGGGCAGGAAAGTGATCAATCCCGGATCGCCTCTTTTTTTGAGTTATTACTCTTTAGCATGGCAGGCATTGGAAGGTTACGTGGATCAAGAGGGAATCGATTTGGTCGAATATGGTCGTAATGCCGCGTTATCGAATCGTGAGTATTGTCGCTCGCTTGGCAATCGTTTTGAGACGTATTCCGAATCGAACGGTGGTTGGTGGGGCTTATCCGCAGGCGATAGCGCAAAAGGGTATGTCGCTCAAGGCCCCAACGATAAAGTTGACGGGACAGTGTGGCCTGTGACGGCGCTTGCTTCCATGACGTTGATCCCTGATAGGATTGACGAAGATATCGAACATTGGTATCAAAGCGATGTCTGGTCGAAAATCGACGGCCCCTACGGCTTGTCTCCATTTAATTTGACAACGGGTTGGTTTGCGAAAGATTTGATCGCTATCGATCTTGGCAGTTTTCTCCTCGATTGGGCAAACCGCAACAATAATACGATTCGTGATCTTTGGATGAAACATCCAGTCGCCCAGACCGGTTTCAAGCGGCTCCAATGGAGTAAGAAAAAGGATTTGCCCGACCAGGTGTTCAGGTAAACAGCAGATACTTGACGTTCAGGACGCCGGTAAACGCACGTTTTTGCGTCAGATGTTCCGGCACATAGAGAGGGTCGTTTTGCAGATGGGACCACTGTGCGGCGGGGAATTCGGAAAGCGACGTTTCCATCAGGTAGTCGGCGATCTCGTCGACCAGCGTACTCATCGAATCGACCGTTTCCTCCTTCGTGCCCTGAATCCGTCGCTGGACGCCGATATCGACACCGATGGTGTATTTCACCGAAGATCGGGTGATCTGCTCCATCTCCTGCGAGACGGGAACGACGCTGAGCCGGACGGTTTCCAGTTCGGCAGGCTCGTAGGACGGCAAGACCAGCATTTCGCATTCGAAGGGCATCGAAAAAACGTGTTTCTTCAATTCACTGGCAACGGCTTTTGCCACGCCGGTCGCAATACTCATGGTACGGCCCCCTTGTAGATGTTCGTGTGAATTCGACGCCGGATGCCGTGCGGATCGCACCAGCACCAACAGCCGTCGTCGCCGAGTTGGATGACTTCATGCACGGTATTTTCCGAAACGATCAGATCACCGCTTTCGGGAACGAGCGGCAAATCCTCCGCCGCAATGAGAAAATCAATCGTGTGGGCCGTGATCGTAAATCCGTTCTCGTCGATACTTTCATAGCGAGTGCGGCCCAGGACGGCATCGGGCTGATATTCCAGCGAAGCCCGGCGATAAACGACCTTCGACGAAACATGTTGTTTCTGTTTCGCCGAAAGCCATTTCAGTCCGTTGTGAAGCATGTTCATGGGACTAACCTATCCGAACTCGGACCAAGGGCGCGTCGACTTCGGCAGGCAGGACTGCGATGCCGAGCGGCTTGTTCGTTCCCACCGTGGTGACGGCTTTCTTCGCCGTCTCGTCCCAATAGAGTTTCGTACCGAGCGGAATCTCAACGGCGTCCTTGACGACGTCGAAGACGCCGACGACGTGCAGCGCGCCGAGACGATTCGGTTCGAGGTCCAGCTTGGTGATGCCAAGCAAATCCCCGACGACGACTACCGTTCCGGCAGGAACGGCGGTTTCGGACAAAAAATCGACGGCTTTTCCGTCATGAATAAAACGAGCTTGCATAAATACTCCTATGAGTTAAAATGTCAGAACAAATTCGAATACCCGTACAACTCAAAAAAATGGACCAGGTCAAACAGCACTTCGACGCCGAGGCGAAAGAATTCGACGAGATCATCATTCGTCTGGTTCCTTATTACACGGAACTGGTTCAAACGCTCGTCGATGGAATTGCATTGAACAAAGAATCGAGATTCGCCGTTCTCGATCTCGGTTGTGGAACCGGAACGATTTCGCGACGGATCGCCGACCTGTATCCGCAGGCGACGTTCACGATGCTCGATATCGCTCCGAACATGATCGAAAAGGCCCATCAAAAGATGTCGAACCGTCCCGACACGGAATATGTCGTATCTGATTTCACTCACTACGACTTTCCTTCGGAACGATTCGACCTGGTGGTTTCGTCGCTCGCCCTGCATCATGCAGAGACGGACGCCGACAAGATCGACTTGTACCGGCGCATTTATCAAACGCTTCGCCGAGGCGGGCAATTCATCAATTTCGATATCATGCTTGGTCCGACCGATCACTTGAACCGCTTGTACATGGACAAGTGGGTCACGTTCATGAGAGAAAGCTGTTCCGAAGAAGAGATTCAGAACGTTTGGCTGAAAAGCTATTATGAAGAAGATCGACCGGCGCCGTTGGCAAAGCATTTGAAATGGCTGGAAGAAGTCGGGTTCGAAGGCGTCGATGTACTGGTCAAGTATTGTTTAGGTGCGGTTTATGGTGGAATCAAAAAATGATCAGGGTGACATTTTCAGGGCGCCGCGCCAGTCCTGTTCGCGGACGCCGAAGTCGATATAACCCCGGAACTGGACGCCGAGAATGTTGAAGTCGGCATCGGCCCGCTCGACGGTCGGGCGATCCTGGCCGCCGAGGAACGCGACTTCAAGTGCCGGGAGCCGGAGCGGATTGGCGAACAGATACCAGTCCTTGTCGCTGTTGCCCTTGAACGCCTTGCTCGCCAGGTAGGGTGAGGAGACCAGATCGTACTTCCCGGAGTGCGGGTTATTGACCGGCTTCGGCTCGTTCTTTTCCGTCGTTTCGTTCAGCGTAATGCTCTTCATGAGCATCTCCGCAAGCACTTTCAGCGCGGGCGGGACGAGCAGGATGTTGGCCGGGATGCCGAGCGGACGATTCGAGGAACGTTCCTGTTCCGAAAAAATCAGTTCCGCTTTCGTCAGGCCGTCGATAGACAGTTTCGCTTCGGCCCCGGTCACGATGTTCTTGTGATCGGTACTGAAGAATTTCTTGCCGTCTTTTTGTACGGCATTGGCGAGCACACAGGTCCACAGGGCGTCCGAGATCGCTTCACCCGCTCCGACGCCGATCCCGCGCGGGATGTCCGTGAAGGCGCCGAGGTCGTCGTCGATGATCATCTGACGAGTGAGTGCGAACATGATCGCATGGGTGTCCAGACGCTGGCCGAACTGCTGTTCGCCGATCGCGCCGTGTTTGATCTCGCCGTCCGGCCCGACCTTCTCGAACTTGAACATACCGTTCATTCTGTACCTGGTATGTTCTTGAAAATTGTTACAACTCGCTATTTTGACTATTTTACGCCAAGTGTCATCCATTGTGAGGAATCCTTCGAGCAGCACCTTGTTGGCGATGTTCGAAAGGATGCCGGGCAGCGATGCGCTCGAGAACGCCGCCTCAAGCCAGCCGCGCGAGTCCCGCCGGAATTTCGGCAGATACTTACCGCCGCAGGACAGTTCGCAGAATTCCTGGACGCCGATTCCGCGATACTTGTCGGCGGCTTCCAGCGTCTGCGGCTCGTAATGAGCCTGCATGAACTGCACGGAAATCCCGCTGGTCGTCGGCGCGATCGCTTCGAGCGTGGTCGGTTTCAGGCCGTTTTGCGTTGCGCCGGTGATCGGGAGCCGTGAAGCGTCGGGCATGGCCTTGGCGTTGAATTCGGCCTGGAATTTTTCCAGCGACCAGCCTTCGCCAATGGCAATCGCTTGCAGATCGGGAAACTTGTCACCGCCGATTTTCTCGATGGCCTTGACCCGGCGATCCTCGATCAACATGTTCTGTTGGTGTTCACGCAGGATGCGATCTTGATTCTCGCCGATGGCTCGAAGATGCTCCGGTGGTTGCGGGGCCGGTTGCACAGGCTGCGGCGATTGAGTGATCAAGCCCTGAGTCGGGTGCGTGTGATCCGCGCGGGCGGGGCTGGTCGGGGCCGGTTCGCCTGTCAATTGCAGTTCTTGCACCGGGGCGGTTTCGCCCGATTTCGTTTCGGTTTGCGGGGCGGTCATGGTTTCGGTCATATCTTCTAGGTTCCTTTCTTCGTCGAATTGCGCCTCGACGATGGCATAGGTGTTGGAGTCTGCGCCGAGATCGACGAAGCTGATTTCCTTGAGCGTCATCTTACGAACCACATAGAGTTCGCCTTCAAAGGTCTGGCCGTTGACCGTGACCTTCTGGCCTGCGGGGATGTATTCCGCCTCGTGGATGGGGCCGCCCATGCTGATTTGCCAGGGAAATCCGTTGATCGCCGATTTTTTCACGTCTCTCGCCCATGCCGTGTCCCGGCTGATAACTCCGGCGGCGAGCAGTTCCGTTCCGGCCACGGCGATCCGTTCGGTATGGCCGACCCCTTGCGCGGATTTATGTTCAAACCGCACGGGGATTTTCTGTTTCGG
>JBEBTM010000338.1:0-5302 GCA_040393745.1 Thermogutta terrifontis
GTGTCGATAGAATGTGTAGTGGGAAGGATGGGAGCAGGCGTTTCGTCACCCAACGGAAGCTCATTTGAGGCGACGACTCTTGTCGTCCAATGGTCAGGAATTTCAAGAACGATCAGAAAGGGAGGAAATCATGACATCGCACAATGAGAATCATGACAATCCGGGGATCTTTGTCCGTCTGTTCGACAGCAACGCATACGAAGTATTGTGGCTGGACGGACATGGCGTGATTGAAATGGCGACCAGTGAGGAATCATTCACCGGAGACCGCATTACAGACTACCTGAGTCAGCAAAACGTCGAAAGCTACGCTCGGGACATTTACTCACCTTGGGGGGAGTTTGAAGGCGTGGCCGTTCTTCGACGATTGACGCTGCACGAGTCGGTCCATTACCTGGGTCGGGGCGCCCGAATCTGTGCCTTTCTGCGTCCGAAAATCCAAGCGGTTCGGTTTATCCAAGGCTTGGAGAAGGGGACCAATCCCATTGAGCACCAGATTGCCGCAGAGGTCCGGATTTACCTACACCGGTTCGACGAAACGGAAACGGATCGAACGACACAATCGGGAATCTTCCGGATGCTGGAAGAACAGCTTTTGAGCATTACGACGACAAAATAGACGCTACTCCGTTGGTTTTTTTTCCAGTTTCTGCGCCATGGCGAGATCCCGCTCGGCTTTTTCCTTGTCGCCGATCATGTTATAAGTGATCGCCCGATTCTGGTAAGCCAGGCCGTAGCCGGGGTTCAGCTTGATCGCCTGCGAAAAATTCTGGACGGCCTGCTTGAATTGCCCCTGGATTCTCAGTACGATTCCCAGGTTCAAGTAGGCGCTGACGTGTTTCGGGTCCAGGCTGATCGTTTTGGTGTAGTCGGCGATGGCTTGATCAAGTTGTCCTGTCTTGGTGTAGAGAATGGCGCGGTAACAATAGGCCGCCGCATTGTCGGGCGAGCGGCGGAGAACCTCGGAGTAATCCTGGATGGCCGTCTCAATGTTGCCCAATTTGCTGTTGGTCGAAGCCCGGTTGAGCCAGGCTTTAACACTGTTCGGCTGCATTTTCAGGGTGTAATTGAAATCCTCCAAAGCACCGATACGGTCGCCCAGGGACAGCTTCGCCTGTCCCCGACTGATGTAAGCCTCGATATTCTGCGGGGCCAGACGGAGCGCTTCGTCGTAATCCTCCAAGGCTTTTTGCTGACGTCGAAGCAGCGCATAAACGGCGCCGCGACAGCAATACGCCTTGGCGTATTTCGGGTTCAGTTCAATGGCCCGGCTGTAATCGGCCAAGGCTTTCTCGACCTGGTTGACTTTGGAGTAAACAAATCCGCGGTTCATGTACGCTTTGTAGTCCTGCGGGCTCAATTCGAGAACCCGGGTGTATTCCGCGATGGATTCTTCATTGCGGCCCAGAGTTTCGAGCGCATTACCCCGGTTGCCGTGGGCGCGCAAGTGGTTCGGTTCGATGGCCAGAGCCCGGTCGTAATCCTCCAGCGCCTTTTCGGGTTCTTGTTTGACAATGTGGATCAAACCACGGGCGACGTAAGGGTCGGGATCCTTCGGCGAATACTCGATGGACTTGGTGTAATCGGAAAAAGCCTGCTCGATGTTCCCGGTGGAAAAATAGGCCGCCCCGCGATTGTAATAGGCTTTTCCATAGTCGGGTTTGAGTTCGATGGCCTTTGTGAACTCTTCCAAGGCTTTGTCGTTTTGCCCTTTTTTGCGGAAAACGCAGGCCCGATTGAAAAATGCGGCAGCTTCCTTCGGCGCAAATTTCAAGACGGCGTCATAGCTTTCAAGGGCGTCATCGAAGCGTCCCTGGGCTTCGAAAGCGTTACCCCGGCAGTAATAGGCCTCGACGTATTTCGGATTGGCCTGGATCGCCGAATTGAACGAATCAATCGCCAACTCGTAATCCTTCTTTTTCATGTACTCCATGCCGCGACGGAGAATGTCGGATTCGTCAAACATACGGACTTGATGGAAATAAAGAGAGGCCGTCCTGAAAGATGGGAAACACAACCGTCATTCTCCCAGACCCTTGTCGACTTGTCAACGTCAGGTTTTCCAAGGCGGGATCAGTGGGAAAAGATCGTTTGGTCGGCTTCAACGCCTTCGACCACCCGACAGGTTCCCAGACCTGTGGGCAGGACGAGGCGGAGACGGCCAAACTCGGTCTTTTTGTCGGTTTTCATGAGCCGGAGCAACTCTTTTCGGTCATCGTCGGAAAGGGGGGTCGGATACTCCGTGGGAAGATCCAGGGCACGACAAAGCGCCAGGTGCCGGTCCACGCATTCGACGTCGACGAGTCCGAGTTTCCGGGCCAGTCGGGCCGCGTGAATCGAGCCCACGGCAACGGCAAGCCCGTGCGGCATACGGTATTCGCTGAGAATTTCAAAAGCGTGCGCAAATGTATGGCCGTAGTTCAAAAGGATGCGCAGGTCCGTGGTTTCAAATTCATCCTGCTCGACGATTGCCGCTTTGATCCGGCAGCACTCGGCAACGACGTACCCCAGCACGTCCCTGTCCCGGTTTCGAATCCGCTCGACGTTTTGTTCCAGGAAAACAAACAAATCGGCATCCAAGCTCGCCGCATACTTGAAAACTTCACCCAGGCCGGACCGGTATTGCTCCCGGGAGAGCGTGGTGAGAACTTTCGTGTCGATCAAGACGCCTTTCGGTTGCAAAAAGGCGCCGACCATGTTTTTTGCCGTGGGAAGATCAATTCCGACTTTGCCGCCCACACTGCTATCGACCTGGGCCAGCAGCGTGGTCGGACCCTGAAAAAATCGGATTCCCCGGGCCTAAGTTGCCGCGATAAATCCGCCGAGATCACCGACCACGCCACCGCCCACGGAAACGAGGACGGCCTTGCGGTCAATGCCGTCCTCAAGCAAGGTATTCCAGAGCGAGGCGGCCATTTCAATGATCTTGCTCTGCTCACCGGGCTCGACGGACAGGATATTGGCGTCGATTTCCGCCGCTGCGACGGACTCGGCCACCCG
The DNA here is from genome assembly GCA_040393745.1 of Thermogutta terrifontis. Classification (GTDB taxonomy): domain Bacteria; phylum Planctomycetota; class Planctomycetia; order Pirellulales; family Thermoguttaceae; genus WRKP01. Next base: position 3,001 of record JBEBTM010000338.1, read on the forward strand.
GGTTGCATAACCGCATTCGAAAACGTTGCGGTCCGTCAAAATCACGGCCGTGGAAACGGGGGCCAATTCGGCGATCATTCCGCCAACGCGTTCGAGATTGCCGGCGCCGACTTCGATTTCGTAACTTTTTTTGCCGAGAGAAACAGGGACGATTCGAGACATGTATATTTCGTAACGCGGGTTTTATCAATCCAAATTCGTTTCAATTTTTTCCGTAAAGAGCAATCCAAGGCCATGTCGGCCGTTTGGTCTTGGATTCCCGCGTCAAAGGCCGCTTCCGAACGGGCTTCTTGCTCATGCCCGATTATACAACGGGTAGACGATTTTTCAAGATGGAACCTTTCGCTGAAAGGTAACCTTGCCACATTGCTCGTTCCACGAAAAATGAACCTTTCGATATCAGGGAACGGAAACAGGCGGGGAGAAAAAACGCGTCATTTTTGCCCAAAAGGCTCCACCGATTCCAAAAAGAGGTAAGATTATGTAAAATGACGGCATTATCCCCGGATTGATTCACCTCGTTTACCGATACATTCATGACCGATATTCCATCCCGTTTGCCGACATCCTGGTTCGCCGGGGTTGATCGGGCTGAAATCGAGCGACTGATCGAACATGCCCGAACCGAAGCGGCGGAAACCTTTTTCGACCGGCTCGGCAAACGGGGCGTTCCGTCACCGGCCGACATTAAAATCGCTTCGGACGCCCTGGGAATCAAACTTTTGGAGCGGGTCGAGTCCATCGGTTGGATCGAAACGCTTTGCGGAGAAGACACGCCACCGGATCGGCAGGAGTACCTGAAAATCCATCTGAAAGAACTGCTCGTTCCGCCGGAAATTCCCGATCCGACACTTGTCCGAATGGAGGTTCGAACTCCGATTCTCTGCGTCATTGCGGCCATTGGAGCGGTGCTCGGATTCCTGTTCGGCGGTTGGCTGGCCCGAGTCGTGCTCCAAATTCCCGTGGAATCCGGCCTGATGTTTGGTGCTCCGATCGGTGCCGCTCTCGGCGTCTTGGGCGTCATGTTCCTGGCCAACAATGAAACGCTTCGCAATCGCATTCTGCTCGGCCTTGGCATTGCCGGAGGAATCGACGTCGCCCTGCAAATTTTCAAAGGCTTTATTCCTTGGCCGACCGGTGGCAAGGTTTCGTTTCTCAAACGACTTGTCCTCTATGCCGTGCTGGCCGTCGCCGTCTTTTTGTCCCGAAGAGAAAAGGTCTGTGATCGGGAACACTATCGCAAGGAAGTCGAATCCATTGTCGACGAATGGCTGCACTCCGCCTTGGCTGTTATCGCCGTGCTGACATTCAAGGTCCAATCGCTCGAAACAAGTCCGTTCATCCCGCACGCCGAGGATACCGAAACACTTACCGAAATCGTCTCCATCGCTAAAAAGCTGAAACAGGCTCCGTCTGAAGACGTTTCCATCGTTATCGACGAACTGGCCCAGGAATTGGCGACGCACGGCTTCGAAATCGAAACGGAATCTCCGACCGGCATGTCGTCCGTCGAACAAACGCTGATCTGGGACGATTCCCTGTCGGAGCAGTACAAGCCGTTCGGCATCCTCCATGCAGGAGATTCGGTTCGGGTCGTCAAGGAGCCGGTTATCCGCGACGGTGTCATCGAGGAAAAAGGCGTCGTCAAAAAAACCAAATAATCGCTACACAATTTCTCGGAAGACTTATTTTCATGACCCTGAAACAAGATGTCATTGCCATCGATTTCGGCACGACAAACACATACATCACGCGCTGTCCCGCCGACGCCCGAACGCCGAGTCCGGTCCAGTTCGATTCCAACACGGTCGGAATCGAGACGGCCATGCTCTATTCCAACGAAGGCGACGAAGTTTCGCCGTACCTCGGCAATCAGGCCGTGAACGGTTTCGGCATGGCCACGCTTGAAGAACGTAGGCGATACGATTATCGTTTCCGCTCGCATTTCAAGCCGGATATCATGACAGGCGAGGAGTCGCGGCGAAACGCCCGGGATTTTCTGGCGGCGGTTTTGCGTGATGCGAAAAAAGAAAACATTCGCATGGACCCGCTTTCCTGCCGGGTGATCGTCGGCGTACCGAGCGAAGCGAATATCAAGTACCGGGAAACTCTCAAGTCCGTTGCCCGTGAAGCCGGTTACGGCGAGGTCGTCCTGATCGACGAACCGATCGGTGCGATGCTCGACAGCATCTCGTCGAATATGTTTCCGCTGGCCGACATCGTCGCGGGTTTCCTGGTCATCGACTTCGGCGGCGGAACCTGCGACTTTGCGTTCCTGAAAAACGGCAAGGTCCAACATTCC
>JBEBTM010000339.1:0-5296 GCA_040393745.1 Thermogutta terrifontis
GTCCGGCGTCGCAAGCGTTCCCACGTCCAAACAACGATAAACGTGTTCGAGAACACCATGAACCACCTTGCCGACGAACAGACTCGGCGTCGATGGTGATTCGATGCCATCGAGATATCGTCGCCGAAACGCCAAGGGACATTTACCCCAGAGCGTCAAGCGAGACGCCGAGACATAGTCCCAGACGTTCTGGGTCGGCTCCGAGGTTTTCAGGAAATCAAGCAACGTCGTCATGTCGCGAGCCCTCCGTTTTCCTTGGCGTCCTTCAGCATGTCGATCAGCTTCGACGCATCGTGGGCCGAAAGTTGTTTCGACGACTTGCCGAATTCCTCTTGACAGTACGCATCCAAGCGACGATTATCGAGTCCTTTGATGCCCCGACAAAGTTGCGTAATGAACTTCATCTGCTTGGGTGTGGCAAGGAAGCGGTTGTCGTTTTGTTCCGGCGGTTTCGAATTCCGATATTCCGTTTTCGGTGGCGGCGTCGGACGGCTCTGCATCGGCGGCTCGGTTTCCTTGACGGTTTTTCCACCGAGCCCGGCCAGTTCATCCTCGACCGCTTGACGACAGAGCCCGTAGGCGTGACGCACCCGCCGCTGGAATTCACTCGGATCGTTGAGGACGGAATGATCCATTTCGAGTTCGATGTCGCAATGCGATCCGGCGGAGCCGTAATCCGGCAGGCCGGTCTTTTTGCAGACACCGACGTTGATTTTGAGAGGCATAGTTTTTCTCCACGAAAAGGTTTATGAAACAAAAACAAAGAGCCGAGAACTCGCTCCGTCCCCGGCTCTTCACTGTGAACGTTTACACGTTCTGCAATTTCCGCAGCGAGGCCACGGTGTTGCGAAGGAGCTTGTCCTGTCGCCGTTGGGCTTTGATCGAACGAATCAGGTCGTTCACGCCGGACAAAGTTTCCCGCAGACTCTGCCGTAACTTCACCGCATCGTCCAACACGACGGTCTTGCCGGTCGCCTTGCTTTTCGGTTTGACGTTACGACAAACTTTCGTCGCCGGGATCGATTTCTCGACTTTGACCGGTTTTGCCGAATTCTGCCGAACCGAGACTGTGGTGTTCGATGCCAAGACCGTGATCTTGTCCGCTTCGACTTTCGGCTCGTCGCCTTCCAAAGGCATTACAACCATCGTTTTCCGATCGCCGTATCCGACCAGCGGTGTCCGGTCCTTCGGATCGAATCCGAGATGATGGATTCCGAAGTCGAGGGCGTTTTTCAGGAAGCGGCGATTGACCGGCATCGTCAGCGACTTGCCGTTATGCTTTGAACGTGTCAATCGCAGTTCCATCGCCATGTTCTGAACGGTATCGTGGCCACGAATGGCGACATGGTCCTTCAGTTCGACGTACACCGGCGATTCACGATCCGTCTTGCCCGGCAGATTGTCGAGCCGATCCGATACGAAAACCGTATCAGCCGGGTCGACATTCAGCCAGGTGAAGTGGTCGATGTTCTTCGTAAACTGATCGAGTTGCGGAAATTTTCCCTCAATTTCCTTGAGCCAGATGTTCACGTCGCCGACATGGAAAAACACCCAGTGATCATCGAGACCGACCTTGACGGTATCGCCGAGTTCTCGGAGTTCTTTCGAACTGAAAATTTTCGACACGGGACACAGCACGTCATTTTCCCACGGGAAGGAAAATCCGTCTTGAATGAGAGCCTGGCGTCCGTCGGTCGAGATGATCTGGGCCTTCGATCCACGCAGGCAAATCGAGCCAAGTGAATATCGGGCATTGTCTGGATCGACACATTTCGCGGCGTCGGCCAAAGCATCGAACAACGCGATCGGATGCGTAACGCAATTGTCCGGCTTCGTCGGAAGTCGCTTGTCGGTCAGCCCGAGCGATGGTACGGTCTTCAGTTGTGGCACGCCGTTGACATCCCACGACAGCGAGACCGTATTATCGTGCATGTCGAGGTCGACGCTGCCGTTCTTCTTCATCGCAAATTCCTTGACGGTCGCCCAAGGCAAGGTGAAGGGATCGATAACATTGGCAGGCGGAACGGTGAGCGTCAGAACGGCGGCATCACAGAAGGCCGCGAATTGCAGGCCGTCGGAACACGAAGCGAACGAGATCGTCGCGGGAATCTCCGCTGGCCTGACGAGTTTCGAAACGAGTCGCTCGAACCGATAAAGGTCGGAGCGGTTGAGGAAAGTTCTCATAGTCTTGTCCTTTTCAAAAAATGGAGTAAAGTGATCAACAGATGAAAAAGATGTTTGCAGATTACGTTTCGATTATCTGCGTTCATCTTTTCCATCTGTTGAAGAATCAGAGCACTTCGTCGTGCGGTTCGATTTCGCCGAGCATGAGGTTCAGAAACTCCATCTCGGCGTCGATTGCTTCGCTCCGTTTGCCGAACGGCCCGAGCTTCGGTCCATCGACGGGGGATAGGTCGGCGGTCCAACGGCCATCGTTGGTCGGTTCGACATGCGATGCCCGACGGATTTGAGGTCTGCCGAACGAACCATAGTCGAACGAATCGTTGTAAATTCCAATGAATACGCCGGACGGCTTAATGATGATCTCCATTGCTCCCTCCGTTTCTTCTGATGAGGTTACGGCGAGGCCGGTCGACCATCAGGCCGTCGAGCGACGCCTGAACGCGGGACAGTTCGTTGGCGACATGCTGCCGGAGCGATTCGCTGTTCCGCAAATCGTTCGCCGTCGTACCGCCGACGATCCGGCGGACATCGGCGACCATGCGATCCAGTTCATCGGACGATCCGATATTCAGTCGCCGAAACCGTTCGAAAAACTCGACGAGGTTCGTGACGACGGTATCGCGAAAAATCTTCGGCTTGCCGTCATCGGTTCCCGACAAGCGTTCCGTCAGATGTTCGACGAGCTTCGAGAGTTCCCCGAGAAAGGATTCTTCGGCGAGCCGCACAGCCTCATCGAAACGGTTGCGAACCCGATCGGTTTCTTGGCGGTAGAGCGTCGGCGACAACATGCGGAGATATTCCGGGGCTTCGACGTTCGGATGATCGACGGACACTTCGAACAGTCCGATCATCGACGCCGGGTAGTCCGCCGGGTTGTACAATCGACCGAGTCGTTCCCGTGCCGCCGACCGGATTTCGTCGTAATGATTGTCGAGTTCCCGTTCGGCATCCCGCAGGTCATCGCGTAACGAATTCATCGTCGCCGTGAACGCATCGAGATCACGCCGTTTGATGAGACGAATCCCCGGTTCCGGAAACGGGAGCGACGAGTTTCGCCACGTCGTCAGGATGTTTCCACGGACCGCAACGAGTTTCTTCCACGCCGGATGCTGCGTGTCGAGCAGCTTTTTGCCCATCGACACGAATTTCGATTCGGCGTCGAACATATCGGCGGCACGGTGTTTCTGGGAAGCGGTCACGGATTTTCGTGTACCGAACCAACGCAGTTGCAACCGGACCGCCGCCATGCTGGCCTGAAGTTCTTCTCCGAAAGAACGAGTTGTCGTTTCGGGCGGTTCAAGGGTATCGAGCAATGTAGACATTCATTTGCTCCTTTACATTGGGGCTGATGTTGATGAAAAACGAGTCGGTCAGGACTCGGACGACATTTTGCTGACGATGTCGGCGAGGCGACGATCTCGCCGTTGTTGCCGCCAGAGCCGAAGGCGACGTTGCCGTTTGAGTTCTTTTCTGTCAGGTTCGTACAGTGCGAACCCGTAGGATTCGATGGTTTCAATGTCTTCACCGGTACGGTCGGCGAGATGTTGGTAAAGTTCCCGTGTGGTCATTGAAGTAGTCCTTTATATTTAGGGGTGAATGAAAAACGGCCCCACAATGGAGGCCGTTGAGAATGGTTGCCAAAATTGCCGCCGATCAAGCAACGGCCCCTGAAGGCGGATCGTTGCGACGAATGTTCCGGCGAACGGATTGACGGTATTGGTAAATGCCGGGTTTGGCGGCATCCAAGCACCGACCGGAAGCCCAAGTCCGCAGAGCGTGAATCGACTCCGAAGCGGTCGCCGCGACGGGAACCACGTTCAGAGCCGCCTCGGTCAGCGACACGTCGAGCAACTTCGACAATCGGCAACAGGCTTTGATTTCGGCACCGGTCCAATCGTCGTCAACAGGACGCTTCGGCTTTTCGAGACCGTATTGATGTTCATAAATCGCCCAAATCTGATCCCGAGCCGCCTTGTCCGGGAGATCGACGAAAAAGATGCCATCGAAGCGTTCGGCGCGGCAAAACTCCGGCGGAAGTTTCGAGATGTCATTCGCCGTGCAAACGACAAAACTGTCACTTTCGCGGTCGTTCAGCCACTGCAACAGACTGCCGAGAATCCGTGCGGAAACACCGCCGTCGTTGCCGCCGGTGCTGATCGCCTTTTCGATTTCGTCGATCATCACAACAGACGGCGACATGGCGTCGATCTGCTTCAGGGCTTTCCGCAACGCCGCCTCGGTCTGGCCGACGAGCGATCCCATCAAGGCTCCGATGTCGAGAACCAACGTCGGACGGTGGACGGAATATCCGAGCCGCTTGCAGAACGCCGACTTGCCGGAACCGCTCACGCCGAGCAGCATCACCCCCTTTGCACGTTCGCCGTGTCCATTCGTGGACAAAGCCCGGTTACAGAACTTGGTCAGATTATCGAATCCGCCGAGACAAGGAATCTCGCCTCGGTACAGCCGCAGAGCCGACGATTGCCGCAGCATGTTCGATTTCAGACTCCAAACCGGTTCCGGCAACAGCATGTCATGCTCGATCATCGACAGCGAAAATGCTCCTTCCGCTTCGAGCCGTGTCATTCCGGCGGCAGCATCCAGCACCCGGCGGGTGTTGGGTTCATCAGGCAGTTCCCCGGCGATTTCCGTCGCGATTTGTCGAAGCTGTTCCTTGTCTGGAAGTGGATGCTCCAACACCTGAAACAATTTCTCCAATTCCGCAGGTACTTGGACAACGGGAGCGAGAACGACGACGAACACCCGTCGGATTTTCCCTTGGGCAATCTGCCGTTCCAAAGCCTGAACAATGTCGATGCTTCCAAGGAATCGATGAAAATTTCGCAGAACGAGCAGAATCGGCGTCTCGCCGTTGGACAGAGACGAAAGAGTCTGCACCACGGTCAGCGGGTCCATCTTCTGGACGCCGCCGTCATGTTGCAAGCCCTGCTCAATGTCCCAAGTAGCGAGCTTCCAATTCTCTTCCCGGCACATCACATCAATCTCCTTTGCGGCTTCATCCGGCTCGAAGGTTTCGATCCAGAGTCCGGAAAAGCAGGCCGAAACATATTTCACAAGCAATTCGGTCAGGTTGGTCATTGTCGGACCTCCA
>JBEBTM010000340.1:0-5286 GCA_040393745.1 Thermogutta terrifontis
TCCAGGGCCTTGAGCACGATCTGGTCGACATTCTCGGCCACGCCGGACTTTTCACTCGGTGGGGCAAAGCGACCCAGGGGCAGTTCACCCGTTAAAAGCTCGTAAAACACCACGCCCAGCGAATAAATATCGGCCCGGTGATCCACCTCCGAGGGCCGCTCGACCTGCTCCGGGGCCATGTAATTCGGCGTACCGAGAACCATGCCGGTCTGTGTCAGTTTCCGCTCTTCGGAATCGGCGGCCGCCGGTAGCGGGCTATCCAATGGAGCGGAAGCTCCATCCGCGGTCCAACGCATGACACTGGCGATGCCGAAGTCGGCGATTTTGACCCGGCCTTTCGTATCGAGCAAAATATTCTCCGGCTTGATATCCCGGTGCAACACGCCTTCTTCGTGGGCATATTGCAGGGCTTCGCAGATTTTCGGAACAATGGCCAACGTCTGCTCCGGAGTGAACCGCTCGGCACGAATCGCCTGGCGAAGGTTCACACCGTCGACGAATTCCATGACGAGATAATAGAATCCGCCGGATTGCCCGAAATCGTGGACCGTGACAATATTCGGGTGCGATAACCGGGCCAAGAGCTGGGCCTCCCGAAGAAAGCGATCCGCGAAGCGTTCGTCCCGGGCGAATTTGCCGGACAGGATTTTCAGGGCCACGAACCGGTTCAGTTTCGGTTGCCGAGCCTTGAAAACCGTGCCCATACCGCCCTGCCCGACGAGTTCGAGCACCTCAAGCTGGGGAAACGCGGCGGCCACGGCTTCCAGGGTCGGAGCCGCTTCACTCGGTGGTGAAACAGAGCCTGTTTCGGAGGCGTCGGTTTCCAGAGCCGCCTGGCATAACAGGCAAGCGACGCAAAGTCCTTCGGCGTTGTCGGAAAGTTCGGTTCCGCAAGTCGGACAGCGGCGATGGGTGAAATCGGGCATGGCGGTTTCTCCAAATGGAAGATGAAGATATTCTATCAAGAAATAGGGATTTCACCGACCACGGTTACAGATATTTTTCGACTTTGCAGCTCGACTCAAGAGGGCGTTACATCTGTTGTGTTGCGGCTTGGGATGGGATATAATCGCGGGCATGGACGGCTGCTCGCCGATGCGGCTCAAATGTAAGCGATTAGATCACCCACTTTATGAAAATCACTCTGGACGGCAATGTGTGCTCAGCCGAAAGCGGCGAGACGATTCTCCAACTGGCTCGGCGCCAGGGTGTTGACATTCCAACGCTTTGTGACGGCTCGCAGGAGCACCGACATTCGAAATCGACGTCCTGCCTCGTTTGCCTGGTCAAAGTGGCCGGTCGGTTCGTGCCCGCTTGCGCGACCCGGATTGAAGACGGCATGGTCGTTGAAAGCGAAACCGAGGAAGTTCGGCAGCTTCGCAAGGCGTCGCTGGAACTCCTGCTCAGCGATCATCTGGGTGACTGTTTCGGACCCTGCCAGCTTGCATGTCCGGCGAAATTGGATATTCCCCGCATGCTCCGAGACTTTCAGCGGAACGATCAAGACGCGGCGATCCGAACGGTCATGGAAGCAATTCCGCTGCCCGCCGTGCTGGGCCGGGTCTGTCCGAAACCCTGCGAAAAAGTCTGCCGACGCGGCGATTTGGACCGGGCCGTTTCCATCTGTGACATCAAACGAATTATTGGCGACCGCCATTTAGCCGCTCCTGCGGCGCCTCCTCTCGAAACGCAACCCGCCACGGGTAAAAACGTGGTCGTCATCGGGGCGGGCCCCTCGGGACTTTCCGCCGCGTTTTTTCTGGCCCGGCAGGGTCACCGGGTTTCGCTCTACGGCCTGAAACGCAAGCCCGGCGGTCGGCTTCGTGAGATGGATCAAACGGTACTCCCCGAGGCGGTTTTGGACGCCGAAATCCGGAATCTGCTTGCGCTGCCGATTGAATATTATCCCGATGAGCGGCTCGATTGGACGGACCCCGAGGCGTTGCCGGAAATCCGTCGATCCTTCGATGCCGTACTGCTGTGTACGGGCCCCTGCGACGCGGAACATTTGGCTCGATCCGGTTTCGACATGGAGCACGGTCGGCTCCGGGTCGATACCCGGGCTTTCACGACATCGCAGCCCGGTGTCTTTGCCACGGGAACGATTTTCCGGGCCCGGTCGACGATGATCGTCCGCAGTATCGCTGACGGTCGGGAAGCGGCGGAGTCGGTGGGCCGCTTTCTCCAGTCGGGAACCTCAACGGCCAACGAACCGCAAACCTTGGTCCGGATCGGAAAGCTCGACAAAGACGAAGTTCGGGACTTTGCCGAAGCGAATTTGCACACGGATTCCAACGCAACCGCCGAGATGGCGGAAGCGGCCCGATGTTTGCATTGCGATTGCCGGGGTCGGGAAAAATGCCGCTTGCTCAAGCATTCGCAGTCGTACCATGCGGATCCCCGGACTTTTTCAGAACCGGCCCGGCGGCCCTTGATTGTCCGGCGCAGCGGCCGGATTCTTTTTGAGCCGGGCAAATGCATCAAATGCGGCCTGTGCATTACGGCAGCGAAAGAGCACGGCGAAGAAATCGGCTTGACCTTTCTGGGTCGGGGATTCGACGTCCAAATCGGCGCACCCTTCGACGAGCCGTTGGAAAAAGCCTTGGCGAAATCCGCTGAATTTGCCGTCGCGGCGTGCCCCACGGCGGCGCTGTCGATGGAGTGAATCCGTGAAACCTTCTGTCATGCGCGGTTGAACTCTTCCGTCCAGCTTCGCAGACGGTCCGCCAGTTCCCCGGTGAGCAGCGTTTCGTCCAGCCGCCAGACCCAGTTACCTTCGGCGTGGCCCGGAAAGTTCATTCGGGCTTCCGTGGGCAAGCCGAGCAAATCCTGGAGCGGGAAAATCGACACGTTGCCCGGCGAACTCATCACCTTCCGGACGATCGCTTGCACCATCGCGGCGTTTTCTTCCATGCCTCCGGGGGCAAACGGCTTGAGGATTTCGTACAGAAAATCGAAATCCCAAAACGGTTCTTCCTTGTCCTTGTCGGCCAGGAGTTCGGCATACCAGGCCGCGACGGTGTCCGTATCATGCGTGCCCGTGCAGACGAGCGAATTGACTGGCCATTCCAGCGTCGCGTCGGTGTTCCGGCGGAAATCGAAATAGAACTGGAAGACGTTAATGCCCGGAAAGGCGTATTTGTCCCGGAGTTGATGCACGCCGAGCGTCATCACGCCAAGATCTTCGGCAATGAGCTGCGCTTGAGGAAATTCCCGCAGCACGACATCGAAAAATTCGTTCGCGGGGCCCGGCACCCAGTGACCCGGATCGCCCGGTATAATCTCCGGCGTCATGCTGAAATAATTGTAAAACCCGATGAAATGGTCGAGCCGAATCGCGTCAAAGCGGCGGAGCGAATTACCCAGTCGACGGAGCCACCAAGAATAATTCTGTGCTTTGTGATAGTCCCAGTCGTATAGCGGTGAATTCCATCGCTGCCCGTCGGGATTGAAACTGTCGCCCGGCACACCCGCGATCCGAGTCATCGCACCGTCGGCGTCCATCTGGAAAAGCCTTGTGTCGCTCCACGTGTCCACGCTATCCTTGGAAACGTAGATTGGAACATCGCCGATCAAGCCGATGCCGAGCTTCCGGCAGTAATCGTGCAGTTCGGTCCACTGGACGTCGAAAAGAAGCTGCAAGAAAGTGTGAAACGCGACGGCGTCTTCGATTTCCGGCCGGATCCGTCTCAGCACCTCAGGGTCGGCGTGACGCAGGGACCGGTCGGGCCACTGCGACCAATCGACCGTACCGAAGCGTTCGCACAGGGCGCAGAATGTGGCATGGGGGGCCACCCAGGAATTCGCGGTGGCAAAGGAAGTCTCGGCAGCGTGGTATTTCGTGCCCGACGTTTTCCGGAAACGGTCGAACGCTTTGTGAAGCCGCTGCATTCGGATATCCCGGGCAATATTGAACGCCGCATGTTGTTTCGGGCCTTCGGGCAAAGAGGCAACATCGTCGGCATTGAGCAAACCCGCCCGAACGAGGTCTTCTAAGTCGATGTAAATCGGGTCGGCCGCGAAAGTTGAAATACTGGCATAAGGTGAAAAGCAGGAGTCGATCGGATTGACTGGCAACATCTGCCAGGATTTTTGTCCGGCCCGATGGAGGAAATCGGCAAACCGCCGCGCTCCAGCTCCCAAATCGCCGCAACAGGGGCTGCCGGGAAGGGAAGAAAGAGGCATCAAAACGCCGCTGTGTCGTTGCTTGAGGTTCATAAGGGCCGCTTGAAAGGGTTGGAGGATTTGAAGCGATTATTTTCGTGGAGAAAGGGAGAGATGTCAAGCCATCGGCAGAAGATGGCAGGATGATACGGTTCTTGTCAAAACGGGCGGCTCGTGTTTTAATGGACGTTTCACACTCAACCCTCTTGCCTGCCATGCAAATTCTCACGATCGACTCCCGAACCGATAACGTTGCTGCCAAGATGAACCAAATTCGCCGGAAATTGAGCCCCCGGGGTGATGTTGTCAGCGCCGCCGGTCGGGCCCGGACGTTGGAAATCTTCGGCGAGCCGCTTACACCGACTCAGGTGGTCCAGCGGATCTGCCGGGAAATCGATGAGCAGGGTTTGACCGCCTTGCTGCATTACAGCCGGAAAATCGACGGAGCCATGCTTACCGCCGAAACGCTCCGAGTGCCCGAGGAAGACATCGCCGCCGCCGCGAAAAAAGCGGATGGGAAATTGATCGACGCTGTGAAGCGGGTTCGGGACAATATCCGGAATTTTCAGGAAGCCCTCCTACACAAAGACGTTCGAATCGAACGTCCAGGCGGCTATCTGGCTGAGCGCTACCGGCCTATGCGGCGGGTCGGCGTTTGCGTGCCCGGCGGCGCGGCGGCGTATCCGTCGACGGTGTTGATGACCGCCGTGCCCGCCCAAGTCGCCGGAGTTCCTGAGATTGCGGTGATGGCCCCACCCACGGATTTCGGGGCCTATAACATCGATATGCTCGCCGTGTGTCACACGTTGGGTATTCGCGAAGTGTACCGAATGGGCGGCGCCCAGGGCGTGGCGGCCTTTGCGTATGGAATCGAGGCCGGCAACTTTTCGATCCCCAAGGTTGATAAAATCGTGGGGCCCGGCAACCTGTTCGTCGCTTTGGCCAAGCGGTTCGTTTACGGCGAGGTGGACATTGATTCCATCGCGGGACCCAGTGAAGTCGTTGTCATTATCGACGGCTCGACGAACCCGGTCTACACGGCTTACGATATTCTGGCCCAGGCGGAGCATTCACCCGGCGCGAGCATCTTGATCGGTTGGAATGAGGCGGCCCTCCGGGCTA
>JBEBTM010000341.1:0-5274 GCA_040393745.1 Thermogutta terrifontis
TCGTAAATCACTTTTTCTTCGACGATCGTTTCGCCGGGAAATAAAGGAAGCATGGAACTCCTGTGGCCTCGTCGCTTCGGCAACTCGATTTCGAACATCGGGCTTTGGATGTCGCGCGGGCAAATTTCCCATTCAACCGCGTTTTCTTTGGGAGGATCGGCGGCGGGCGGTTTCTTCGCATCCGGGAGGGTTTCCGCCATCCGGAACCGCTTTGTTCCGCCTTCGGTCGGCATCCATTCGGGAAAACGGCGTGGAAGTACGATTTCTTCCGCCTCGGCATCGCCTTCGGCCTTGTGAAGACGAACCTGGATGAAGGTTCGAAGTTTTTCCGTATCATCATCAGTGCTCGAAGAAGGATTCGAGCCGCTCGGCATAGTCGTGATTTCAAAAGTGAGTACGTCCGTCGACCGGTTGATATCCCCGGCCGGATCGTCTTCGAGGACCGGCTGGGCATTTTCGCATAGAAAAACCAACAAACTCCACGGTGACGGATAGTCGCAAACGAGGCGATTGCCCCGAATTTCGGCGCTTCGATCTAGCGGAGCCGAGGCGGGAACGACGCCACCGTCTTTGGCCCACTGCAAGACGAAGCGAACCGGGGAGCCGAACTTCCAGACGCCTTCGGAGGTTCCGCTTCGTACGGAAAGTTCTTGTCCGCCGAATTGAAGCGACTGATCGATCAGGCGTTGACAGCCGCACTCCGAAGGATTTGCGAATCGATAACGCACGGAAACGGCAAGGTCCGGGATCGTGTTCGGGCCCGGCAGTTTACCGAAAAACAGCGGCCGGACGGAATTCATTGTGCGGTGAAACTCCCGATAATCATTGGGAATCACACAGTCGGTCGGTATGGTGGAAATCTCGGGAAGCAGATCGTAAAAAGCCCGAATCGCATCCGGAGACGCGGAAGGGGCGGAAGCAAAACGCTCGGCAACAAAAGGAAATCGACCGCCGAGATGCTTGTTGAAAAAATCGGCGGCCCGGTTCCATCGGGCAAAGAAATCGAGTTCGGCCCGTTTTCCGTGGGCGTTTCGCGCCGCCGCATCCAGTTCGTACATTTTTTGATAAAACCAATTCGGCGAAGGGGAACGTGGTTCATGTAACGGATCGCTCAACTCGTTTTTGGTGAATTGCTCCAAGGCGCTCACCGGGTTGTCCGATGCGTGGGTGTCGTAAAGCTCAATGCCGGTTCGAATCGTTTTCCAGCGTTCGATTCTCACGTTGTCTTCGCCGGAGGGGGCATCATCGGGACGTTTTGTCAGGTAGTTCAAGATTGGATTGATCTTGCCTGTCCAATATTTGAGCCGTTGCCGCCGAAGATCGAAGTAAACTTCGACCTCACCTTCCGCACCGATTCCAAGTAAAGGCACGAGGACGCTGCCTTGACCGTTCCATTTATCAAGTGTCGGTTTTGAAGGTTCGTAAAGACGGTCTACGGCGAATTGCCCATCGTAATCCGCCATGAGCGCCAATGCCTGTTCGTCGGCGACTTTCGTTAGTTCGTTTAGCTGACGTTTGGCATCCGTACCGAAGGATTCGTAAAGTTCGAGAATTTGAAGAATATAATGGGAAGCCTCATGGAAATTTCCGGGAAAACGGTCCATACCGGCCGGCAGGCGTCGAATACGCCGACTGTCGGCAACGAGCTTATGCATATTGTCAATCAGCCGGCGACGTGATTTTGAACGGACGGTCTCGAATTGGGGCGGTTCGAAATCACCGAAGATTTTTCCGTAACAATCGGCCATATTAAGAGCGTCTTGAAGAGCCTGTACGTCCCATTCGACGGAAACGGGGTTGCCTGCCATGGGAGACACATACGCTTTTTCAACCGACTTCATGAACGCTTCGTCTCGTAAGCGTCCGAGCAACATCGAAAGCGATTCGATCCAGGGCATCGGTTTCAAAGACAATGGAGTTTCATAGGAGAAAAATGCTCCATTTCTCATGCTTGACAATTTTTCAAGCCTTTCGAATTGACTTTGTTTCAATTTTTGACCGCGGCCGTTCCAGTGATCGATGTCTTTTCGTTTCATCGGCGTTTTTTCAAGAATCGTGTCCTGTAGCGGAAGCTGTATTTCGGTGTAATATGGCGTTTTCCTTAAAATCCAGTTGTACCGCTCATCTTTCAGGACAATGACGATCAAACTCGATTCCCGCCAGAAGCTTTCCAGGTTATCGCGCTCAAATGAAACAGGTTCGAAGAAATCCGGGTCGTTCAATGCCTGCTCCATGCGTTCAAGATGCAAAAGAAGCGGATTTTGAGAGTAAATGTGATGATCGAATCGAGACGTCAATTGCTCGAAAACCTTTTGTGATGATTCCGGTATTTCCCTCCAAACCTGCGCGAGAATATATTCTTTCTCATTTTCGTCGCTATTACGGACGACGTCTTTGAGGACCGTTTCCAAACCGCTTTTTTCCTTGTCGAGTATGAATAAAGTCAACGATCGTGGTACCTCGCAAAGATATTGCGTCAGTTCGAGAAAGGCGATCGGATTTCCGTTGTCCAATAAAGAATGATATTTTCGATACATGTCGCAAAACTCGACGGATCGGGCGACATGCTTTTCAAGAGCTTTGTATTCGGCCGTTTCAAGCGGAGTGCTCCATAATTCGTCCGACAATTTGCCGAGTTTCTTCGGGGCCGGCGATTCCGGCGGGAGAGGTGCGTAAACCTGATCGGCCCTGCGTTTCAACAGACAAGGCATCAACGTATGAGTCATATCGTTGTAGAAATCTTCCTGAAAAAACCGTACGCGGGACGCAAGGGGAGAGATGTAGCTGCCTGGAAAAAAGAGAGAGCGAAGCCCGGCTCCTTTGTCTTTTCGGGTCAGCCGAAACGTTTCCGCCAGAACATCGCCGAACTCGGCAGGCGGTTTGACGTTTTCGCCTTTCCCGGCATTGCAGACGGCCTGTTGATACTCATAAACGATATCCCAGTCGTCGCTGAAGCGGCACAAGGACGCCGTTTCCTCCTGCAAGGACGGCAAACGCCAAAACATGCCCAAGCCCCAGAGAATCAAGAGGGAAATGGAAACGGCCTGGAGGATTCGAAGACTCCGTCTTCTCGCCTGAAACAGGCGGCGGACGGGGACGGCATGGATCGCGGCCTCGGGAAGCCATTCCCGCAGCAGGGTGTGTCCCGTAATGAAACGGGATTCCTTTCCGTCTCCCGAAACCGTTCCGCCAAAGGCCAGTCCGCGAAACAGGAACGGTTCATGGTAAACCCCGGGTGTGAAAATATGATTGCAGAAACGGGACAACGTTGTTTCGAGATGTTTCAATTCATCCGTCAACCTGGTCCGGCCCAACTCTGGGCGACCCGCACCCAACAGGACGAGTTCTCGTCGCTCTTGCCGTCGCGGTCCCAGTAAAATTGTACTTTAATTCGGCCATGCTTATCGGTCTCGATTTCCTCGCCGCTTTTGCCCACGACCAACGCGGGAATCGGCCCGACGATCCGGGGTTTCGGTGTTTTTCGAACGGGAATAGGGGCCACATCGGCGGGAATCGCTTCGATTTCGGCGGCGTATTCCTGCTGCGTGGCGGTCACGTTCATTTTCGTCACGACCCACTGGGCATTCACTTCGTCGTTGGGATGGCCCGTGATCTTGAAACGATAACCGGGCGCGAGTCCCGAAGCGGCGGTGGTTGCCGTGAGCACTTTTTCCGTGGCCGTGATCGCCGCGAGCCGGAGGCTGGCCAGCGCTTCGCCGTCTGCCTTTACCGTGTAATCGCCGGGATATTCGTACATTTCGAGCGACTTTTCGCCGCTGGACGCGCTCAGTTTCGTCGTGGGCGTTTCGAAAAAGTAATCATTGAGCGAAACTTTTTGCGAAACGGTCCGCCGGCTCAGCTTGACTTCCCGAATTTCGTTTTTAGGCGTCTTGGAATAATTCGCGTAGGCGTAAACCAGCTCGTCGCTGCCGCCGGGAGCGTCTTCGAAAATGTCGCTCTTGTTGCCCAGCACTATCGTCGCTTCGTTTTCGGTGTGCGTAAAATAATAAAATACGCCGGCCTCTTCGAGCAGCCGGGAGACGAAATCGAAATCGGTCTCGTTGTACTGCACGACATATTCCCGTTTCGGAAACGTGCCGCTGGTCTTGTCCTTGTATTTAACGTTCTCCTTTTTCAGCACCTCGCCGACGATTTCCAGCATGGTCTTTTTCCGGTAAACCGCGCAATTCGATTTGAGCGTGAGCAACCAAAGCCGTGGCCGGATGTCCAGCGTGTACTCCGGGCCCCGTTGTATCGTTTGGCCTTGTTCGATGCGGATGTAAATTCCGGAGGCAGGAAATCTTTTGCCGTCAAAAGCGAGCGAAATTCCTTTGCCGACAATCTTGGTAAAGTCGAGCGATTGTTCCTTGCTTACGGCGCAAACCATGTACGTAAATGGTTTCGAAAGCCTTTCGTCGCCGCACGATTCGAATTTCGATTGTTGAGCAAAAGGGGTTTTAAGCATGAGCGTCTGGTGCTCTCCTCTAACATATTTTACGTCGAGTTGAAATAGAATATCCTCAGTATCTCAGAGATGACCTGAAATCATTTTCAATATCAGAAATTGATCTGAATTGATTCTTCAGTAGAATGCAATTTATATAATCGTATGTTGTTGATCCTGCTTTGATATTTTCGAAAGCGAAAATGGAGTAGCACCAAGCGTATATTACTATACCATTATCTGCCAATTTTTTTTCTGTGTAATTTCTAAGTTCGGGCATGGTGTACCTACCTACGTTTATTACTTCAGCATTACTAACTTCTTTCACATCACTAGATGCACTACGAAACTCATTTGCAGCAATATCGTCTTGTTCAAAAAACTCACTGCATTGCATTGGCCAATCAAGAACATCGAAGTCGTCAACTATTTGCACGAAATCACCATGTCGACCACTCAATACAGTTACACGATTATTGTTGTAGGTCATTTTCGCCAACCCGTCATTCCATATCAGTGATCCATTACCTCGAATTAATAATTTAAGCATATTAACCCAAGATCCAACTCCTGTTTCTGTTATTGACACAAAGATATTTTTATCCTTTATTTTTATCCAAGGACAATAACCGCCTTGAATATTATTATTATTATTAGCTACTTCCACGGCAGATGATGTCATTAAATTACTATCGCCATAAATATTTAGAGTGTTGGTTAAGACCTGTTTAGCCTCAACACATAAAGGTGTTTTTTTTAGGCCTTCTTTTTTACTCTCAATCATTTGTGAGAAAGAACTCATAAGGGCGCAGACCAAGCGCATCGGCGTC
>JBEBTM010000342.1:0-5269 GCA_040393745.1 Thermogutta terrifontis
TGGTCGTCGTCGATTTCAACCGCGTTTTCCCGGTGCGCAACCTCTTTGATCCGTGGAGGCAGGGCGATGAATTTTTGCAACTCGGACCGTTTTTCCGAGTCCAGCGCGGCTTCGGCGAATCGTTGGAGGATGCGGTCGGTGATCTCGCCCGCGGCCTTGCGGGTGAACGTGGACGCAAGGATCGTTTCCACGGGGTCGTCGTTAAAGACGATGTCCAGGTAGCGGTTGCTGAGCCGGAACGTTTTGCCGGCTCCGGCGGAAGCTCGGATAAGGGTATTTGTCATGGGATCGCGTTTTTTTATTGCGACGTGTTCATCGTGACGAGGTAAACGGTTCCGTCCCGGGCGGCGAGGATGATGTGGTCGTTCAGCACGGCGGGGCCCGAGGCGATGGGTATTTCCGTATCGATCAGTTTCGCGAGCGTCCGCGAATCCGGATTCAATTCGTACAACGATCCTGTTTCGGCGGCAATCAGGATTCGTCCGTGATGTAAACACGGCAAGCCGACGGGACGCGGCAATTTCAGGGCTTCGACATTTTTCGTACCGGAAAAGACATGCAGCCGGCCATCGGAGGTCGCGAGAAGAAAAACGTCGCCGACGGCATAGGGGCCCCAGGTGGGTGCGGCGGGCAATTTGGTCGTTTTTTCGGGGACGAATCGGTCCGCCTCGATGCGTACGGCGTTCAGATTGTTCGCGGTGTCGACCCAGACCACGCGGTTTTCGATCCGGGCCAAACGGGGAAGGGCGGGTCCGTCGATTTTGTGCGTTAATTTCGACGTGAGTAGCGGGGAGTCGGCCCGGTCGGCTTTCTGTTCCAAGGCGACAAGATGCAACGCGGATTCAAGACCCCGGTTACGGACAATCAGGAAACTCGTTTCGTCCCGGGAAATGGGGTCCGACCACGAGGCCGGAGCGTCCGGCGTGAGCACGGGGACAAAAGGCTCCGAGGCGGCTTTTCCCGTTGCGGCGTCGAGGAGAACGACTTGGCCGTCAACGAGCGGAACGAGCAGGGAACCGGCCAAACCCAGTGGGCGACCCGCCATGGAAACCGGCAGCATACGGGGAATGAATCGAGTATCGTCCGTGGCGTTCGGATCGTAAATCATGATCGCCCGGCTCGAGGTAGCGGGTGCGGACGGATTTTCGTTGCGTGATATCGAGAACCAGGCGGAATAGCCGTCCCGGAGCGGGATCACGTCGGAAAGAGGGGCTTGCCCGAACACACCGGCGGGAACACTTGAAATGGGTTCGCCTTGAAAAACGGAGGGGCGTGAATCGTCGCCGCGCAAGTCGATTTTAAAACGATAAAGCCTGCCGGTCGATGTGTAAACCGAAATCTCGCCGTTCGGAGAAACAAGGGGCTCCATGACGACAGGGTCGGCCAACTCCGTTTCCCAAAGGATTCGGGCCGCATCCATGTTCACGGCTTCCAGTGAAATTCCACCGAAACCGGGCCGCCGGAACGCATGAAACAAAACGTTTTCGTGTCGAAAAATCGGCGACGACGTGACGATGTCCTGACGGAGCGTTTTCCGGGGCAAAATCCTCGACTGGGCGAATTGCGGTTCGAATCGCGTGAGTTGACGGTCGGCGATCCAAAGTTGGCGGCCCTCCATGAGGCTGAATCGTAACACGCCGTGCCGGTCGGCGTCTCCGGTTGCGGCTGCGCCGGCCGAGCCCTTTGCGACTTCCCGAAGCGGTTTGGCGGGGTCGCCGGTTTGCTCGAAAAGGGTGATTTCCCCTGTGTCGGAAACGGCGGCGAGATGTTCACCGTCCACAGAAACCGGCGTATCGACGAAGCCGGTTAGCGCCACGGTTTGCAGCGTTTTCGCTTCGAAGGTTTGGTCGTCCAAGGCGACCAGATCCAGCAAACTGCCGGGCGTTCGTGGCGATTGTCGGATCAGGAGCAGGTTCGAATTCAGCAGTCGTGGCGGCAGACGCAACGACTCGGGCTTTTGTCCGGTAAAGATCGCTTGGACGGAACCTCCGGGGGCCAGCGGCAACCGGTAAAGCGTTTCCCTGTTTGCGAACTGGAGGACGGTTTTTGTTTCAAAATCAATCAGCGGGGCGTTTTGGAGATCCTGCGGCAGGCGATACCCCCGGACCGTTGCATCGGCAAGCGAGACGATAAGCAACGAGCCCGAACGAACGGCGAGGGCGACGTGGCTGCCGGTGGGCGTGATTTCGGAAATCCGGAATGGTTCGCCGACGGCCCAGCGACGGAGCGTTTTACCGGTGAGGCCGTCAAGGTGCAGCAGGTCGTGTTTTCGGGTGTCGACGATCAATGCCGAGGGGTTTTCGCCGGGGATCGGGATAATGTCCGAAAATGCCGAGAAATCGCCGTGTCGCGGGCCGATGTTACGCTTCCAAAGAGGCCGCCCCGTGTCGCTTCGCAGTCCGAAAAAAGAACCGCCCGATGCCAGTAAAACGGGGGGGGAATTGCTTCCTGGATCACCCTGGGTCGGCGTTTCGAAGGACTTTCCATAAAACAAAACGGCCGCCGGGCGGCATACGGCTTTACGATCAGTGGTTTCGGCTTCGGCGTCGACTCCGTCAAGGCAAGGCGGGAGATTTTCGGACGGAATCGGCGTTATGGCCCGGGACTCCGTCTTGGAAATTTGGCGGAGCAGGGTTTGCAGACGTTCGTCCGTTTCCAGTTCGGGGTAATCGACAAGCAAAGCATCCAAGGTCTTGTAGGCTTCCTCGACGTCGGCGCGGGCGAACGGGTTTCGGGCGAGCAGGCTTTGCAGGTCTTTGTTCACGTCGTTGAGTCGATCATCGCGGACCAGGATGCGGCTGACACGCTCGACACGGTGTCGGGTCTTCGACAATTCGCTTTCAGGGCGGAGCGAACGAGGCAAAAGGGCGTCGATCATCGCCAGGGTTTTCTCGGCCCGCTCGGTCATGGGCATCGAAGTTTGCTCCTCGGCGAGGTCAGCCAGTCCGGCGGCGATTTTCGGGAGCAAGTTAGCCAGTTCGGCCTTGGATTCCTCGAAGAAACCGATTTCGTTGCGCACAGATTCGATTTCCGTAACGGCGGTTTCGTAGGTTTCGGGCCAATCGGTTTTGGCATCGACCCGCTGGCGAATCCGCGCCAGAGCGCGTCGGATCTTCGCCGTGGGGACGCCGGAATGACCGGGAAAGCCGTCGATGTAATGGGTGTAGGCGGTGATCGCTTGGGAATAGGAGCCCTGGTTGTAAGCCTCGTTGGCCGAGGCGAACATCCGGTCCGCGCTGCGTTTAAAGATCGATCCGGAAAAGAAAACGCCGAGCAGGATCAAAACGAGAATTGCCGACAAACCGATCAGGATCAGCTTCGACTCCCAAGGGTTCGCAGCCGTTTTCTTGAGGTCGAACCGCTGCGGTCGGGAAACGCGCTGATGCGGCGGGGCAGGGAGGGGCGGTGCGGCCGGGGGAGCTGGTGGGGCCGGTGGGCCGGACGGAACCGATGGAGATGGCGCGGCGGCTTCGGTTTCGAGTTGACGCAGCAATTCGGGAACCAGTTCGGCTCGCAGCAATCCGCTTTCCACGAGTCGGCGGGCACAGGCGTCGGCAGGAACGGGTTCCGTCAAATGGGCGACACGTCCCCGCAGTTCGGCAATGACGTCCGGCGCCAGGACGGAATGACGCTGCAATAAATCGATAAGCTGTTCCGCGTGCATGGCGTGTACAAAAAAGGCCGGTTGAAAATTGAAATTCGGGAGTTGAGTATCCCCGGACGCTTGCGTTTCAGCCGCCCGGCGTGGGTCGATCGAAAAAGCCCGCAAACCAGGTTTTCAAGAGCAACCGGACCTTCGTGCCCTTGGAAACGACCGGACGCCGCTTCAGGACATTGTACCCGCATTTTTCGATGGCGTCGAGAACGGCGAGTCCACCGCGTTGAAAGAGGGCGATATCCACCCGAACGGACCGAGGGACCGCCCCGATAAGTGGAGAACCGGCGAGAAGTCGGCTTCGGGCATCGGCGACCAATTCCCGGAGCATGTTGCGGAAGGCGGGCGTATTTTCGAGCCGACGAGGATTGACACCGAATTTCGAAGCCGTTTCCATGGGAATATAACAGCGTCCGATTTTCGAGTCTCGGGCAATGTCCTGCCAGAAATTCGCCAATTGCAGGCCCGTGCAAATGGAGTCCGACCAAGCCAGTTGTTCCTCGGTGGGACCTTGCACCCGCCGGCGCGTGTTTGCATCCTGACTTCCGAAGGCGAGATAGAGCACGATCCGGCCGACGGGGTCCGCCGAATTGCGGCAATAGCCGAGCAGTTCGTCCATCGTTTCGTAGCGCTGCCGGATTTGATCCTGTCGGAATGCGACGAGCAGATCGGCAAAGGGTTTTCGGGGCAGCGAAAAATCCCGGGCTATGGGTCGGAGAGCCTGAAAAACGGGGTGTCGGGGCGGCTCAGCATGAAAATCGAAACAGTGGTTCAGCTCGCCTTCCCACCAATCGAAGAGCCGCAAGGATTCCAGCCGGGCTGATTCGCTGCCATCGTTTTCGTCGCCCAGATCATCGGACCATCGGCAGTAGGCGTACACGACTTCAAAGGGAACCCGTAGCGGTTTGGGCAATAAGAAGCTGGCCACGCTGAAATTCTCGTAATGCGACCGGGTCAGCCTTCGGCAATAGGTCCGGGCTTCGACTTCGGACATCGGCGCGGCGCTACCCTGGGGACCGTAACGCTGTAATTCCAAGGCAAACGAGGAAGGGGGGGACATTCTCATCGCTCTCCGGTTGCGAAAATTGGTGGAATTGCTAAGATGAGGGGGTATTTTTCCCCAGCGCAATACCGGCCCGCTCAACCATTGAAACCATTATGACAAAGAACAAACGAATTGAACAGGTTGGTGAGGCAGGCGGGGGCCAAAATGGGCTCTTTTGGGATATTTTCCGATACGCCCTCATTGGGATTCTCGTTGTCTTCGGCATTTGGTATTTCTATTTCAATACGCCACCGGAGTTGACGTTCAAGGAAACCACGGGACGGACCATGGGGACTTACTATTCGTTAAAGATTGCCGATTTTCCCAAATCGAAAGATGAAAACGCTTGGCCAAATCTCGTACAGGCCGTGAAAACCTGTTTGGATGACATTGATGCCGCAATGTCCACGTTCCAGCCGGATTCCGAGGTATCCCGGTTCAACGCCTCGGATTCGACCGACTGGTTCCCTGTCTCGGCGACCACGGCGGAGGTCGTCCGGCTTGCGCAAGAAATTTCGTCGCAAACCTATGGAGCTTTTGATATTACGGTCCAACCGATCGTCGAACTC
>JBEBTM010000343.1:0-5245 GCA_040393745.1 Thermogutta terrifontis
CGATGAACTTCAAATCAGGAAAGACGAGTTGGTCGGCGACAATGCCCGGTTGACTCGCGAAATCGAGGAACGTCAGCGTTTGACCCGGAAACTGGAACTCAAAACGATTCTTTATTCGCTCTTCGCCGAATTGAACATGGCGATCCTTCATGCCCCGACCCCACGGGATATTTTCGATTCCGCCGTTCGTATCACGACGGAAACGGGCGGGGCGGCTCTTTCCTGTTTTGCCGTACCCACCGAACCCGGGCAAGGAGACGCCTTCGAATATATTGCCGCAGGAGGTCGTTCCATGGCCTATCTGACCGAGGTTGCCGCAAGTGTTCCCGATGAAACAAGAATGACTCGCGGGATCATGCAAACGGTCATGGCCACCGGTCAGACCGTTGTCATTCCCGATACGGCAACGCATTTCCAGGGAACCGCATATGCCCCGCTCCTGGCAAAGTATGGAATCCGGTCCGTTATGGGATTTCCGCTGAAAACGGCGGAAGATGTGACGGCAGCCTGCGCCTATTATTTCGACCGCGAAGTCCTCTCGTTCGATCGCGAAACGATCCAGCTTCTCGAAATCCAGTTTGCCAACATTTCTTTCGCCCTCAGGTCGCTTCGTCAGGCGGAATTAAGGCGCCAATCGGAACGGGAACTTCAAGAGCACAAAGATCATTTGGAAGAATTGGTCGCGGAACGAACCGTCGATTTTGAACGGGCGAAAAACGAAGCGGAAAAGGCGAATAACGCCAAAAGCGAGTTTCTCGCCCACATGAGTCACGAAATTCGCACGCCGCTCAACGGCGTGATCGGACTGACCGAGCTTCTCGCCCAGACACGCTTGGACGATCGACAAGATGAGTATGTCCGTATGGCTTCGGGGTCGGCCAAGGCGCTCCTGTCGCTCATCAACGACATTCTCGACTTTTCAAAGATCGAGGCCGGAAAGCTTGAATTGGATGCGACCGACTTCGACCTGTATGAACTGGTCGAATCCGCGCGAAAAATTATGGCGCCCCGCGCCGTCGAAGCGGGGCTCGAACTGTGCGCCTCGTATTCGACCGGAACGCCTCGATACGTTCGCGGCGACGCCGATCGGCTTCGACAGGTGCTGGTGAATCTACTCGGAAACGCGGTCAAGTTTACTAAACGGGGCGGCGTCGAAATTCGAATGGAAACCGAATCGTTGCCGAACGACGAGGTGCGGATTCGCTGCGCGGTCATGGATTCGGGCATCGGTATGTCGGATACTGTTTTAGGGCGTTTGTTTCATCCTTTCATGCAGGGCGATTCCTCGACGTCGAGACGGTACGGCGGAACGGGGCTTGGTTTGATGATTTCCCGCCATTTGATCCATCACATGGGAGGCGGCTTGACCGTTGAAAGTCACGAGGGACGAGGTTCGACTTTCGTGATCGAACTCGCCTTGCCTTCTGCAGGACCGAGTGGTACGTCGGCGCATCGGACGGCGCGTGATGAAGCCCTGAATTACCTGCGGCGATTGTCGGGATTCAAGGCACTTTTCGTGGACGACAATCCGATCCAGAGACAATCGGTCGGTTGGCAATTCGAAAACTGGCACTTCGATGCCGTTGTCGTTTCGTCGCGAACGGAAGCGTTGGACGCCATCAGCCAATCGGGTTCGGATGCACCGTTTCAGGTTATTCTTGTCGATGCGACCATCTTTTCAAAGCCGGACGGGAATGACGTTCAAAGCGGCTTGGATCTTGTCAAGGAGATACGCCGGCGACCCGGGTTTGAAACGATACCGATCCTGTTTCTCGTACCGTTCAACACATCGTTGGACTTGGAAGCGGTCAAACAGGAAACAGGAATCGTACCGTTAAACAAACCGATGGTTTTTGGGGTGTTGGTCGAAACGCTCGTTTCGGCGGTATTTCGCGACATGACGTTTCGATTCCCCGTTTCATACCTCGCCGAGCCGACTTTCGAAACACCTCAAGAGAAAAATCCGGCGCTGCGGGTTCTGGTCGCGGAAGATAACAAAGTCAACCAAATCGTCATTCGGGAAATCCTCGTTTCCCACGGCTACCATTGCGATATCGTTGAAAACGGCCGGGAAGCGGTCGAAGCGGTGGAGAAACGGAAATACGATCTCGCCCTGATGGACTGCCAGATGCCCGAAGTTGACGGGTACGAAGCGACCCGGATGATTCGGCAAGGGGAAATCGGCAAACACACTCGTCTTCCCATTATCGCCCTGACCGCCCATGCTTCACCGAATGACCAGGAAAAATGTCTCCAGGCCGGTATGGATTATTACTGTACCAAGCCGATCGATCAAAAACGGCTCTTCGATATCATGAGAGCCTGCCTGGAAAACGAGACGGGGATTCCATCTTTGACGGGATAAGGCTTCGCCGGAAAACGACCGACAATTTTTGACGCTGCCGGAAGACTGTTTGACCGGTACTCCGGTGTTGGAAGCCCATCCCTCTACCGGATTTCACAGAAAATGAATTTTGTGGGTCAACGGGGATTTTCTCGCCGGGACGCTTCTGGACGGGGTTCGTGGAGCAACGTATAATCGAATCGTCTTTGAGTTTGGGCGGCTAAAACGTAAAGTTAGGTTTCATGTCGGTTTTGACGTTGCCGAAAGTCCATTGGAGCGGGTACTCCGGTGAATTGAACCGTCACAAGATATTTTTGGCGAACGCCTAAGCGTGTTTCACCTTTTACCAAAAAAATCGGACGATGCTGAAGATTGGGACTCATTCGTTCAAGAGCCGACTGTTCGTCGGCACAGGAAAATATGCCAACTACGATTTAATGCAGGAATCGTTGAACGTTTCCGGTTCGGAATGTATCACCGTGGCCGTGCGACGCGAGCGGCTTTTCGATGCCGAAGGACGTCGGCTACTCGATTACATCGATACAAATCGCTATACGATCCTGCCGAATACCGCCGGTTGTTTCAGTGCCGAGGAAGCGGTCCGCGTGGCTCGGCTCGGGCGGGAAATTCTGAGCCAGATGGGTAATCCCGGTGCGAATTGGGTCAAGCTCGAATGTCTCGGCGACGCGAAAACGCTGTTGCCGGATCCGATTGAAACCCTTGCGGCAACGGAAACATTGGTTAATGACGGTTTTGAAGTTCTGGTCTACACGACGGATGATCCGCTCGTTGCCAAACGACTGAAAAACTGCGGTGCCGCGGCGGTGATGCCCGCCGGATCGCCCATCGGATCGGGCCAGGGCATCCTGAATCCCAACGCGATTCGGATTTGTCTGGAATATCTCAAGGACGGCGATCCCGATTATCCGCTCATCGTCGACGCCGGAGTCGGAGCAGCCAGCGACGTTTCCCAAGCCATGGAATTGGGCGTCGACGGTGTTCTGCTTAACACGGCCATTGCCGGCGCGAAGAATCCCGTGGCAATGGCCCGGGCGATGAACCTCGCCTGCGAGGCGGGCCGATTGTCCTTCGAGGCGGGCCGAATTCCCAAAAAGCTCTATGCCACGGCCAGTAGTCCGGATGGGCCATGAAAAGAGGGACTCACTGGGCCATTTCGGCGTCGAAGCGTTTGTCTTCTTCTTGACGCCTTCGTTCTTTGCCGACTTCCTCCCAACTTTGCCGGTTGTGGTCGTCCAGCGTCTTAGGCTTTTCGTGACGGGATCGAATGGGGGTCACACGGATGTTTCGAAACTGGACGTTTGTCATGTCGTCCGGCGCCCATATTTGAAATGGTCCGGGTTTGGAATAGAATCCTTCTTTGACATCCGAGGCCGGGTCACGTCGGTCCGACATTTCACAAACGGGAATCCCGTTGATCCAGGTTTGAAACTGTCGGTCCACCACCACCAAGGTCAGGCTGTTCCATGACTGATCTTCCGGGCGAATATAACGCCCTTGCTTTCGACCGAGGAAGGAGCCCGCATCGACACCCACGGCCGCATCGCGGTCCTGTCGGGTCGGGTAGTTCTGGAGCGATACGAAATACCCACTCTCCGGTTGACGGGAAATGGAACGAAAAAACAAACCCGACTTGGCCGAAGTGTACAGAATATTGTACTCGCAATGGAGGATGAAATTATCGAAAGAATCGCGGGATTCCAGCACACCGGGCCCCCCGTTGATCTGCATGGAAACGGCCCGCGTGGGCGAGACCCGAACCTCCTTGGACAAGGGACGCCAGTGTATTGTCGGCGTCAAGGCGTCCAACATCGGCACCGACGAGCCGGGCAACCATTTCATGTTACGAAATTTTACGTTGCCCTTGGTGACGAGAAGGCCGATGTAACCGTATCCGAGCGGTTTCGGATCGAACAGGATCACAGGTTCGTTCTGGCCGATGTTGACCTGAAGCTGGTTTCCGTCGAACTGGGCCGTGACTTTTCGCCAGCCGGCGTTTTTTTCGGCAGAGGGTTTCTCAAGCCGCTCCTGCGTCCGGAGTTGTTCCTCGCTGATCCGCTGTCGTCCGAGGATCATTCCGCGAGGCATTTTGAAATCCGGAGAGTTGAGTACTACGGTGTAACAGGATGTCTTGATATCACGTGGATTGGGCGAGGTTCGCAAAAGTAGAAAGGCTTCGCTGTCTTCTTCAGCGAAATATTCGAAGGAAACCGTGGAATCGCCGACTTGGTGGGTCGTGTAAAGCAAGCCGGGATGCCGGGGATCACTTCGGATTTCACCATTTTCGATGCTGAACCGGCCACCGCCGTAGGGGCCTTCCTGTTGGGGACGCCATCCGAAGAAAGTTTGCCCGTCGAACAGGCGGCACCAGCCCTCCAGACGCTCAATGTCGGTAAATCTCAGTTCCGGCGCGATCTCGAACAACTTTGAGCCGCGTTCGGCTTCCTGGCGACGTCGGGTCCAACGTTCCAATTCCTCCTCGCGACGTTTCAGGTTGGCCAGTTCACGGTCTTTTTGTTCGCCGGCCTCCATGGCCTCGACTTCTAATCTCTTTTCCTCCAAGGTCTTGGCCGTGCGTTCCTCCTGTGTCATGGGCGCCGTGGCTTTCGGAGTTGTTGCTCCCGGCGTTTTGGGGGTCGGTGTAATGGCGCCCGGGTCCAGCGGAAGCGGCTCCGTCGTTCGCAGAAATTGGCGTGGTGTGTAATCGTCGGGCTCATTCAGATACGTCTGGAGCGTCCGCCGAATATCCGCCTCCAGCATCTCGCGGCGACGTTGCGCTTCACGCTGGCGACGCTCCTGCTGGGCAATTTCCGCACGTCGCCGAACGATTTCCTCGCGGGTCATCCCCGGTGTGAACATCCAGTCGTCATCCAAAGGGGAGGA
>JBEBTM010000344.1:0-5230 GCA_040393745.1 Thermogutta terrifontis
CGCGGCCGCGGCGTGATCCTGCGTGGAGAATTTATTGCAGCTACTCCAGGTGACTTCCGCGCCCAGGGCCGTGAGCGTTTCGATGAGCACGGCCGTTTGGATGGTCATGTGCAGGCAGCCGGCGATTCGGGCTCCTTTGAGCGGCTTGCTTTCGCCGTATTTCTTGCGCAGAGCCATGAGCCCGGGCCTCTCGTTTTCAGCGAGCATGATTTCCTTCCGGCCCCATTCAGCCAGTCTCATATCGGCAACTTTGTACGGCAGTTTCGACTTTTCGATGGTCACGAAATTCTCTCCTCAAAAGACGGGTGGGGATTTTCTTGTAAAATACAGATAAAATCAAAGACGATTTCCGGCCATTATAGCGTTCACCATGGATAATGGTAGACCCCGGCAATACGCATCCATGAAACGGCAAACGGGACCGTCATTTTTCATTTTTTATCAAGCCGCTCTTGCAGTTTTTTTCGGTAGGATTCCATGAAACCGCTCTCATCGGTTTTTCCCTTGGGTGTTTCCTTGTAAAGACGAATCGCCTCGTCGTAATCGGCCAGCGCTTTTTCGAAGACTCCGGTGCGTTCGTAAAACTCGGCCCGTTTGAAATACTGCCACCAAACAGTTCCCCCGCTCTCCGGTTGGTCTGCAAGGCGGATCAACTCGGTCTGATCAGCCTCGGCTTTATCGATTTCGCCTAAACGTTCGTAAATCCTCGCCCGCTTCTCCACATTGATCATGCTACCCGGTTCCAGTCGGATCAGTTCCCCGAATTCCTCGGCCGCGGTTTCCCACTGCTCCAGCTCTTCGAACGCGTTTGCCCGAGCATTCTGCATAAACCGCTGATTCATCTTGGACAGGCCGCCCAGTCGCCGCGCTTCGTCGCTGTCGACAATAACCTTGGCAAACAGCGTCTTAGCCTCGTCTTCCTGCCCATTCCTCATCAGATCGGAACCAAGAAAATACTGTTCACAGGCCCGCTGACCATACGCCTCGGCAAACCGGGGATTTCGGGCAATGGCCGCATCCAAATCCTGGATGGCCAAACGTCTCTCGCTTGAATCCCGCCGGTTCGCCCGCCAGTAATAACCTTTCGAGCTTGGAAAATGAACCCCGAGCCCAATCACGCCGACCACCGCCAGTCCGTAAAGAACGAAAACGGCGATCCAGCGTTTGGGAAATCGTTCCGGCGGCGGTGCCGGTTCGTCGTCGACGAACGCCCCCGGATCGAAATGCTCAACGGCTTCCTGCATGGCTTCAAGCCGGCCCGATTCGAGCAGACGACGCGATCGTTGAAGTTCCCTGGACAAGACCAAAAGTTGGCCCGGCAACAATAAGGCCGTCATGCCGACAAAAACAAGCACGAAGATGCCAAGCATGTCGCCTTCGCCGGTCTGCCGGACCCATTCCGATGGGGAAAATCCGTATTCGATCAAAAATAGGACGAGCAAGGCGGCGAGAACGGCAAGCTCGCTGGCAATGGTTCTCTTTACCGCCTGCTCCAGACTCTTAGCCTTGCGAATCCAGTAGACCTGGAAGGGAAGACTCAGCACCACTACGGCAAGACAAAAGCCGGGAATCCAGCGTGATTCACTCCGCAGGACGATCGGGAGCATCAAAACGACCGGCAGAATGATGAGAATCAACGGCGCCCAATTCAGCCAAGCCATCCGGCTCGACCGGTCAACGAAAAGATATCCTTGCGGCCGCTGAAGAACGGCTTTCAACGGCTCCTTAATCAGAGGCGGCGTTTTCAGGAAACTTTCGCGGTCACGGCACATGCCGAGAAACGACTTGCCGAGTCCGTAACTGTACGCAAGCAACACTATACCGAGTCCAGTAAACATACCGACGTTCATCGCCGAAAGTCCGAAATCATCGAGATGTCCGTCGTACCAAATCGGCAAGAGAGCGAGCAGCGGAATCGATTCGAGCAACAGGATGTTCGATATTACGCAACTCCGGAAACGACGTCGGACTTCCTGAAAGGTATACAATCGCGGTGTCGGGCCGGGCAAACCCAGTTCGTACTCCAACATTTCCCGGAGCCGATTCGAACCGCGATGGTTGAAATACGCGGTGATCGGCATTACGATCCCCCATAAAAGAAGCTGGGAAAGAACACCGGGCAGGAGTCCGTACTGGTTCGAAAAAAGATGGGGGAACATCAAGAGCATCAACATCGCCCCGGCAAGGAGCCAGCCGAAATATTGGCAGCCCCAAAGGAAATTGTTGACTTGTAAACGTCGGCTTTGGAGCGTTGGCAGGTTGCGAATGGACGCCCAGAGCATACCACCGGCAATGGCTTGGGAACCGATGGCCGTGGCGACCGGCAGCGCGACCGTTGAAACAACCGAGGTTCCGACCGAGCCGGCCCCGGTTGCTGTCGCCGTCGTCGTAGCGGCTGTCGTCGTTCCGGCAATTGCGGTTCCGGCACCGATGGAGATCATGCCGCCCGCGACCGCCGTCATCACACCGAAGGTGAACACGTCGCCGGGTGCCGTGTCGGTAAGGATGCCGCCGATGATCTCTTCGAGTTTCGACTTGAGTGATTTTCGAGCGCGAACGAGCCGCTGTCGGACAGCTTCCTCGGTCGAGGCGGTGGCCCCGGCGATTTCCTTGACCGACCGATCGCTGCGGTAATAGAGGATGAGCGTTTCCCGATATTTTTCGTCCATTTCACCAATGGCCGACCAAACCAGTTCGCTCTGTTCCCGCCGGTGAAGTTCGTCCGGTGGTCCTGGTTCCGGTGATGCAATCTCTCCCTCAAATGAGCCGTGGGCTGTGTCCACGGTTTTTTTACGAAACGCCTGACTCGCCAAATTCCGGGCAATTGTGCAAAGCCACGGGCCGGGGTTCTCCGTCTTTTCCAGTTCGCCGAGTTTATTCCACGCGATAAGGAACGTCTCTTGGGCGAGATCTTCCGACTTGTGAAAGTCGCCGGTCACACTGAACAGCACGCCGCTGACGAGCCCTTGGTACCGCCGGACGATCTGTTCAAACGCCGCGCCGTCTCCGATACGTGCCAACCCTATGAGGGATGAAATGTCGGTTGTTGTTGTTTTCATGGAAACATAGAGTCCGATTCCGTCGATTGCGTGACAACTTCACGGCGTTTCGAACACTTTTTTCGTTTCCCGGAACATGCGGTCGATGCGACGTTGGACGGCGGAGTCGTCAGACCGGAAACGCAACTGCGCCTGCTCCAGATCCGTCAGGAATCGCGGCCTGTCCTTGAGCTTGGCCAATTCGAGTCGAACGGCCTGGGCGGCTTTGTCGTTTTTGGTCTTTTCGAGTCGGAGCGTCAGGATTTCCCGTCGGGCCTGAGTGTCGATAAACTCTTCCTGCAAACCGATCAAAGCGGCTTCGGCCCGGAGCCGGACGGGATCGTCAGGCACGGGAACGGTAAGGATCTCGTCCAACCCCCGGACGACGGGCAGCCGGGCTAAAAGGGCATTGCCGCTCTTGACGTAGCAAATCCGCACCGGGCGTAGCGGGTCCGGCTCCAAGATGAACCGGCCGTCCAGATCGCTTCGACCGATCCGGCGGAGCGCGGTTTCTCCGGGAACGGCTTCAAAAATGTCGTAAACTCCGAGTCCACGTGGCATTGCCGCTCCTTGCCGGGTAAGAAATTGCAGCGTCGTAGCTCGCTGGGGCGCCGGGACCGACAGGCCGTAAATTGCCGTGTTGCCCCGGCGCCGGCTACTGAGCGAACCACGCAAACCGCTTTCAATCCGGCAACGAACCAGACGTGACGGCAGGTCGATATCCTTGACGGTCAGGGCGGTCCACGGAACCGGCGTCACGGCCAAACAGCGACCCTGAGCGTCTTCCGTTCGTACAATGGGCAGTAGAACGCCGTCGGAATGGAGCACAAGGTCTGGGTTTTCAAGAGGTTCCGAACCGCCGAACGTCAATATATCGACGCCCCGGAGCAAGAAATCCGCCTGATCCGACGATGCTTTATCCAACCGGGTCAACGGCGAAAACTGACGAAACAGGGCGAATTCGAGAATGTCACCCCACTTTGCCGGATGCTCGACACCGTTTTGCGTTTTCTCGCCAAGTCGCCGTGTTGTCACGTCAAACTCTTGCACAGTCATGACTTGTTCGTCAAGATAAGAAACGAGAAAAACCTTGTCAAACGCTTCCCAGGATTCGGGAGGAGCGAGATAGCTTTCAGCAACAGTCTGAGCTAATGTGGGTGGAAGCCAAGCCATTTCGACCCGCCACAGTCCACGAGACCGTATTTCACAACGACTGACCACGGATTCCGCAAAGGCGGCCCGAAGCGATTCGGGATTCTCGGCCGCAACTTGGATCAAAACACGGTAAGGTCGGGCGGTGAAAGGCCCTATGTCGGCAAGAACCGGGTCGACGGAAAGTGCGCCGGAGAAAAACACGGAGACAAAAAGGGCAAAACGAAGCAGCATGGAGGTCGGAGGCTGAATGTTGAGGAGTGAGGGCGCCGATGTTTTCCTCCACCCGAACCGATTATTCTCGATCAACGCAAAATATTCATCTTAACGGGCTTCCTGGCAGTGAGCAATATTATGCGTGTGCGAGATGATCGGTTTCTGGCAAAAAGTTAGTTTCTGACGGTTATTCGGTTTTTTTCCTAATGAAACTCGGGTCTACAAACGATGATTAGGAAAGACATCCGGGTTCCTTCTCGTTTTGTACTAAACACACAAAATACGAAAAACAGGGAAGATGGCTCCTGAATGTTAAGCCCAAGTCGCACCTACCGGGTCGCGGATTTCGTCGTTTTGTCGACCAAAGATCAGAAAAATAAGAGATTTGGCCACGTGACCGCACCATGTGCGCTGCAGCGTGTCTCGAAAGGAGAATCGTGTTGGAACCGAAAGCAAGAATCAAATCAGGCCTGATTGCCGTAGCGCTGGGATTGACGACGACTTTCAGCCCTGTCGGAGGTCCGTTCTCATTTTTGGGAAACATCGCTTTTTCACAGGAATGGGGTTCACATCCCGCAGCCATCTCTCATCAACCCGTGAACCAACCGGCTCCAGCCACCGGCGGTATGACGGTCCAACAGGCGCATGTGTTAAGTGCGCAGAAGCTCTTCCAGGCCCGGAAGGCGCTGGCCACGCGGGATGTCGCTACGGCGGAGCGACTGCTCACGGAAGTTCGGAGCATGAACCTGAACTATCAGGAAGGCGAGGACCGTCCCGAGTCGGTGCTGGCGCTCGTCCAACGATTCAAGACACTCACCCACACA
>JBEBTM010000345.1:0-5221 GCA_040393745.1 Thermogutta terrifontis
TCCGAGGCTTGACCCGGCAGCGTCAGGGGCAAGGTCCGGCGGCCCTGTTTGAGCAGCGTTTCCTCCTCGACCACCCGGGTTTCGAGGTTGCCGATTTCGTTTTCAAGCTTCGTAATCTGGCCGTCGATTTCGACGATGCGTTTCTCCTCTTCGAGCAACACTTCGATGCGCGGTGCAAGTTTCCAGAGCGTTTCGTTGACCGGGTGCGTTTTGACCGCTTCCCGGGTCCGAAGATATTCCGTTTTCAATTTCGCAAAAGCATCGTGACGTTCGGCGATTCGCTGTCCGAGTTGGTCAAGGTTGGCAATTACATCTTCGGTAACGACGACGACGCTGCCCATGGCGTCGATTTCCCGGCGGAGTTTGTCGCGTCGCATCCAGATGGGATCGACTTGCCGGGCGATTTCAAATGTCCGCTTTTCCCGTTGGAGCCGGGCGATGTCTTCCTCCAAATGCCCGATGGTTCGGTCCACGCCGCGCTGCTCGCCTTGCAATCGAACGTATTCCCGAACCTGGAGTTTCGCGTCACCAAGTTTTTCGGCGACCTTTTCCCGCTGCCGAAGGAGCCGGGTCAATCGAGACGGTTTATTTTCCTGTTCGGTGGCGTCCAGGATTCGGTTTCGCCGGCCCGTGAGGTCTTTAATCGCTTCGACAATGGAAATCCGTTCCATACCCACGCTGAGCCGGAAAAGCATTTCGGCCGCTTCCGTGTCGTTGAGCGAACTGAGCCGCTGGAGCTCGTCCAGTCCGATGGCGAAGACGTTATTGAACGTCGCTTCGTCCACGCCGCTGAGCAACACACGAAGAAGCTGCGAACCCTGTTTCGCACCATCGACGGTTTGCAGGTCGATGCGTTCCTCACCGCCGGTTTTGTCGGGCACGAAAGTCCGTCGGAGCCGATATTGACCACTGGGGCAGTCCATGTCGAGCAAACCGCCGGAAACGAGCATAAGCGACCGGCCTTCCTGATCGACTTCGCTGTTCCAATCGGGCTGATGCGCCGATGGTCTTCGGGCGTAACGGCGGCGTTCGGCCCCGAAACCGTAAAGCTGGGCGCGGAGGAACTCCATCAAAGTCGACTTGCCAGCCTCGTTGCCGCCGTAAAAGACGTTGAGACCGCCCCGGAGTTTGGGGAGCGACAAGCCGGACCAAAGGCCGAAATGATCGATGTCGAAGCCGGTAATTTTCAAGGCTGTTCCTCCTCTTCGGGATCGATGATCGATACGCTCCGGTGGTCCATGGAAAACGATTTCGAACTCTCACCGCCAAGCAATTCCAGGCCGACAAAGGCCGCCTCCCGTAAAATCCGGCGGCGATTTTCCGCTTGCCCGGCCGATTGTACATACCGAAAACCCGTTCCAACGGTCGGTTCACCGTTTTCGCTGTTTTCATTTCGGTCTTTGGGGTCCACGGCAACCTTTTCGGCCAGCAGGAGCTCCTGGATCCGATCCTCGTCGCCGACCCAGTCATCGGGAATGTACAGAGCCAAGTCGATGACCTCCTCCGTGTGTTCCTGAAAATGCCGAACGGATCGCAAAAAATCGCCAAGCATGGTCTGCTGGTCGTAAAAATGCTTCGGGAGCCGATCCGGCAAAAGCAGCGAAAGCGACACCGACCAAGTCAGCGGTTCCTCCTTACTATAAAGCGACCGCAGTTCACTGAGCAGATCGTTGGTCATATTCCCTCGCCGAAGACTTGCGGCCAGTGGGCCAGGCGGAATATCGACAAACCAGCGAATCAAAAGGTCGTCGCCTTTTTGGTTTTCGCGGTAATTCTTAACTCGTCGACGAAGTTCGTCGGCGAGTTTGCCTCCATCGGCATCGGCATCCAACGTGATTTGGTCGTTGACCCAACGGATAGGCGAGGTGGTAAAATACGTCAGTGTCGGTTCTTCCCCCCAGGGAATCTCAACGAGTGTAGCGCCGTAGCTACCGATGTTACTAGGCGTTCTGGCAATCGTCGAACCGGGATAATGGACCGTATACGGCGGTGGGGGCAAATCGCGGCGGTCCCGCTTTTCGGCCTTTTCCGGCAAATCCAGCGGGATCGGTTTGCCGTCCGGTCCCTTTTTCCGAGGGTTGCCATGGAAAACCTGTCGCTCAGCGTTGCCACCTAGGGCCCAATAATCGATGCGGCGTTGCGAGAGCGATTCGGGGTCGACGTCCCCGTTGGCAACGGCAATCGTGTAAAGACCGCCGGGATCCAGAGGGAATTCCGAGCTGCGAATCCGCCGCTGCCGCTGATTCCGGCTCATTCCGACGATTTTGGCCAGCGGCGAACTTGGCGAACCGTCAGCGCGAGGTCCATCGACTCGGTGGAAAAAATACTCCTGGATCGAATTGCTCGGGAAAAAATGGACGTTTTCCGGTATCGGAAACGTGGCCGGCCAATCTTCCGGCGAATCGAATTCCCCACCGGCCCAATAGACGGCGATTCCCGACTTTTTAAGTCGATCGAACTGCTCGGTCAAAAAGAGCAAAATTCCTGGGGTAGCAAGATTTGCGTTTAGGACGTTTCCACTGAGAATCAGGAAATCAACGTTTTCTTCAAGGACCTTGTCAAAAAGTCTTACCGCAGCCCGGCGAGAAACGCCGAGCATCCGATCTTCCCACGCCGCGGGGCACTCGGCAACCTGCTCCACAGGCAAGTCCAAATGGAGATCGGAAGCGTGGACAAAACGCAACGGAGGCCGCATACGAAGCGGTATGTTTCCGGTGGATGAATTCATGGGGGAGATTCGGAAAATAGGGCACGGACAACGTTTTCTACACGAAAAAACGACGCGAATTCCTCTTTCTGCGTGATCGATACATTCTGCGCAATTGTCCAATATACCAAAGTCGATCCTGCTTTACAATAAAGGGGCCGGACAACGGAGTGAGTTTTGGAAAAAAAGGATGAATTTGAAGGCGTCGAATCTTCAACCACGGTCCACTGCTTTACCGGGATTCTTGATTTTCCTGATTCTTATCACCGAAAAAAGCCGTATTATGTGATATACTGGTGTAAAGTCAGGTTATTGCTCTTCGTCGTTCGTCGCGTCATTCCGCACAGGCGGGAATCTAGAGATTAGGTTTTAACCTATTGCACAGTATCCATTTGAGGCGGTGCAACAGGTCGACAATGTCGTTCGTCCGGATCCCCGTCCATGTGAGGATGACGGGAATGCCAAACCAAACCCACAGCTAGTTGAAGACCCACAGACGATGCTAACCCGCGCGAGAAGTAATGAGCTTTGCAGAAAAAAAAGAACACGACATTCAAAATGCCCCCTCGGACGATGTATTGGATGTCGAATCCGACGAGGTTCACAAAATGGAGCTGCTGAACTCGGCCGCCAAAGTGGTCCGACATCGCGCATTGCATCAAAAAACAAAGAAACGGGAAAAAATCGACTGGGGCTCCCAAGGGGCAATTGTCATGGGCGGGATTCTTTTCATGACCATTGTCATGATCGCTCTCATTGGCGTCATGCGCGGCCGTTCGAAAACTCCCGACCAACGAACCGTCACGGAAGGCAGTCTGCTCCCGAAAAGCGTGATCTTCGGAGGAAAGGAGATGCCGGGCGAAACTTTCGTCGGCTTGGAGGCCACACGGACGGAAAAGAATCCCGGCTTGGTTGCCGAAATCCAAAAAGTTATCGACAGCGGCGGCATGCCCGGCGATGTTTTTCGCAATAACGTCCCTCCGGAGAAAAACGTCGCATCCGAACTGAGCAAGTCCTTCGATCTGTACCGTGACAATCCAGCCGAACTGAACATCCTGCGAGACAAGGTTCCTCGCGGCGGCGACTGGTGCATCGACAAAGACGCCCTGGAGGAGGTCGGTGACGTTCTGACCCGTATGGAACAAAAGCGGCTCGACATCCGGGATATGTTGCAGCAGGAAGACGTTTGTTTTTTCTTCGAATTCGAACACGGTTCCGACGAGGAAGCGATTCCCCGGACCGATGCGGCCGATTTGCTGGCCGATTATCTCCTGCTGGAGGAATTCACGATTGCCAAAGCGCTCCAAGAGGGGAATATCGAGGACGCGATTACTTCGTTGGCTTACGTTTTCCGATTGGCCCAATTGGCTGCCGAGGTGAAAAGTCCCGTGATTCGGACCCGAGCCGCCGAATTCCGCATTCGAGCCGTGGATATCCTGCAAACGATCCTCTTGGACCCGAACTGCAAGGTAAAAAACGCCCAGACCGTTTTCGAGATGCTCCAAGAACAGCTTGATGCCTGGACGCCCGATGCTGCGGCGTGGGTCGGGGACCGAGCCAGCGGCATGAAGGTTTTCAATCTTGTTCGGCAGTACGGTCTTAAAGAAGCCTTGGAGCCTGACGAGGTTCGGGAACTCGTGGATCGGGGACTGCTCAAAACCGAGATCACGGACAAAGGCGAAGAGCGGGAAATCGTTTCCGTCGATTTTTACAGGAACCTCGCCGATGATGAAGTCTATTACCTGCAAACGATGCAGCGGATCATCGAGTCCTGCGACTATCCTTACTACAACCGGAATCCGCTGTTCAACCGGATAGAGAGCGAAGGCCGGACGTGGCGGAACACGTTGGAGGAGAAAGTCGTTTCCACTTTCCTGTTGCGATATATTTCCGACGGCATGCGGCGCTTCGCGTTGGATCGGGCCAAGTGTGAAATGGCCACGCTCGCGCTGGCGAAAGCCCTGAACAAACCCGTGGCGACTAAGGAGCGGCCCGGCGAAACATTGTCCCAGGACCCGCTGTTCGGGCGGGATTATGAGGTGCGCCGCATCCAAAGCGAGGAATCGCCGAAGCGACCCTTGGTCTGGGTTTCGTTCTATTCGAACATCCGCCCCTTCCGCGTACCGGATTTCACGGCAATGTAACGATGAGTGTTTGCTCATCCGCTTCTCAGCTTTTTCGAGATAGCCAAAAACCGTGTTCAGGCTCAACTTCGATTGTTCGTTCGAAAGCAAAAGCGTGAATTGCCGGTCACCCAGTTTGACTGTCGTTTGCAAGGTTGGGCTCGCCGATACCGTTGCCGTCGTGGACGAAAAACTCGTCATTCCGTCGCGCCAGCCGATTGCGGTAATCGTACCGATACTCGATCTCCCGGCCGCCGGCGACGACCTTGACGAGCCGGTTCCGATGATCCCAAACATATTCCGTGCGATTTCCGCCCGAAACCTTCGAGACCCGGTTCCCCTCGTCGTCGTAAGTATAGCGGAACTCGCCGTCGAAAGTCAACTGGTTATT